>NZ_JBFRTR010000114.1:0-40895 GCF_041474215.1 Vibrio sp. 10N.222.52.C12 | reverse complement strand
AATTAAATTTGAATATAAATTCACAAGCATCATTTGTACAGAACTTTATCCTCTAACTGGATAATTAGTCTTTAAATGCGCTTCAACATAGCCAAATAGACCAATCACCCTGCTTAAATAGCCAAGTTCGAAACGAAAAAAAGCCGAAAGTAGACACTTTCGGCTTTTGATTATTTATATCATTATGGTCGTACTACTGAACTCGTCGGTTAGACCGCTTTTCAGTATTCAGACGATCAATTACAACTAATTTCATCCCAGAACCAATTCGATTGAACTGGGCTTTCCCATACGCCCGGGCCGTTTTTAGCCACGAAGCACTTGCCGTTATGCGTCACTTTGTCGCCATTACTCACTTGGCTAACACCGGCTTGCCACGTAATAAATTCAGATGGATCGACAACCACTGGCGGTTCTGTCACAGGTGGTTCAACGGGTGCAGGGTCTACTGGTTCTGGATCGACAGGGGCAGGATCAACAGGCGTTGGATCTGTCACAACTGGTGGTGTTGGCTCGCCCGCTACTAGTTTCCAAGGGCCACCATTGGCAGGGTCATCCCCTTGTGTCCACCATTTCGCTTCATAGGTTGCGCCGTTATGCGTCACTTGGTCACCCGCGTTGTAAACCTTGGTCGCACTCCAACCATTACCACCCGGATCAGTACCAGGATCTACCGGATCCAGCTTATCGACAACTTTCACTTCAGGCCAACTCGCATGAGAACCATAGAAGTTGGTCACACACTTCTCGTAATCACCAGCCACCAGTGCGGAATAAGCCGTTTGGAAACCAACAAGCTCACACTCAAACGAGTAACCTTCTGGGCGGTCTGCGTAGTATTTCCAGTTACCATCCCAGTTGGTGTACAACACATCCGTTGCTCCGTTGAGGTTTAAGCTTCCGTAAGGCGTTTGCTGCCAACAAGTATTGGCTTCATCCGCTTCTACCGGAATTTCATAGTGCGCTGCTAACCCTTCCCAATAACGAATACGGTTAACGGGTTGGCCTTTGTCTTTGTTCTGCTCGCCACACTCAATACCACCATTGATCACGTTGATTGTGGTACCAAAGCCATAACCAATACCCGCATCCAATTCGCGTTGAGATGGCGTCCAAGTGCGGTCGATGACATGCAGCATAGCTGGTTTAGGTGCTTGAGGGGTAAGGAAAAACCAAATAGCAGAAGCTAAGTTCAACCAAGAGTCCGCCACTAAGCCCGGATTGTTGAGAAGCACCGTCGCGTCACCATCAAACATCACTTCAGAGAACGCGCCATAATTAAAATGGTAAGAAAGCTGTTTAGCACCACGTCCGAAGTAGCCCTGTCCCGCAGCACATGGCCAACGGGCATTCTGCCAATCGTTCTGACCACAACCTGTGGTGTAACCTTCTTGGCCTTCAGACCAACCCATTTCGCGAACATGCACCAGCGCTTGCTGCCACTCTTCTAGAGCTAATGGATTATCAGAGGTGTTGTCTATCGCGATATGCCCACCCGTCTCTTGTGAAAAGTGAGCAAAGGCCGTGATGATGGATTTTTTACAGATAGCATCAGAATCACGGCCATCGGTGTACTCTCCACAGAAGGCTGGGAATTTGCCAATTGCACGTAAGAAGCGAGTGTAGGTGTATTCTGGCGCTGCCATCTGAGTGAGGAAGTTCCATTCCGATTGAGGGAACACGCGCTCTACACGCTTTACGTTTTCAGGGTTGGAGGGGGAACCGGGTTCAATCGCTTCAACGATTGTATTCGGGCGAGTTTGAAGGGCCTGTGACCAGATCGCATACATAGGATCGGATGTTTTCGCTTGTTCAGCAGCTTGTAGAGCCGACTTTTCAACAAGGTAACCATTCGGGTTTTGCGGATCAGGTTGAATGTTCAAAGACGCATGACTTTGCGCTGCTAATGTGCAGCCCAGTACTGTCGCCAAATATTTGATTTTTAACATGATGGATTCTCTTATCTGTCCTTAATAAGTCCATCAAAGAGTATGCTTCACATGTGGAATGGCCTAGCTGTAGCTGTGTGAATTTATAAAAAGTGCGAGTGATCTTTTTGATACATGGCTCAGCACAACAAAGCGTCTCATGGTTTCTTGAGCTGATATCTAGTTTCCAACTCATTTGGTTTCTAGTTATTGTTCATTTGATTTCGAGGTATTGCTCATAAGCCTTTAATGTAATGAATCAATATAATCAATCGAAAAGAAAAAAGCCCCGAACTGAGTTCGAGGCTTAAGATCTTAATCAAAGCTGGTTAAATCTCTAAGAGATTATTCCCACTCGATAGTTGCTGGTGGCTTACCAGAAATATCGTAAACAACACGTGAAATGCCGTTAACTTCGTTGATAATACGGTTAGAAACCTTACCTAGGAAGTCGTATGGTAGGTGTGCCCAGTGAGCAGTCATGAAGTCGATAGTTTCTACGGCACGTAGAGATACAACCCAATCGTACTTACGGCCATCGCCCATTACGCCAACTGAACGTACTGGTAGGAATACCGTGAATGCTTGAGATACTTTGTGGTAAAGGTCAGCAGCGTGAAGCTCTTCAATGAAGATCGCATCTGCGCGACGCAGTAGATCACAGTACTCTTTCTTCACTTCGCCAAGTACACGAACACCTAGACCTGGACCCGGGAATGGGTGGCGGTAAAGCATGTTGTATGGAAGACCAAGCTCTAGACCGATCTTACGTACTTCATCTTTAAACAGCTCACGTAGCGGCTCAACAAGGCCCATTTCCATATCATCAGGAAGACCACCAACGTTGTGGTGAGATTTGATTACGTGTGCTTTACCTGTCTTAGATGCAGCAGACTCGATTACATCTGGGTAGATAGTACCCTGAGCAAGCCATTTAGCATTCTTCAGTTTCTTAGACTCTTCATCGAAGATATCTACGAATACGTGACCAATGATCTTACGCTTAGCTTCTGGTTCAGCTTCGCCTTCAAGAGCATCAAGGAAACGTTGCTCAGCATCTACTTTGATGATGTTTAGGCCAAACTTGTTGCCGAACATCTCCATAACCTGCTCACCTTCGTTTAAACGAAGAAGGCCGTTATCAACAAATACACATGTTAGTTTGTCGCCGATAGCGCGGTGAGCAAGCATCGCAACTACAGATGAATCAACACCACCAGAAAGACCAAGGATAACTTCGTCGTCACCTACTTGTTCTTTAATACGTGCAACTGCATCTTCAATGATTGAAGCTGAAGTCCACAGACCTTCACAACCACATACGTTAAGAACGAAGTTCTCAAGCATTTTCAGGCCGTTTTTAGTGTGTGTTACTTCTGGGTGGAATTGAACACCGAAGTACTTCTTCTCTTCGTTTGCCATTGCAGCGTATGGGCAAGTGTCTGTTTCAGCGATCTTTGTGAAATCAGCTGGAATCTCAACTACTTTGTCGCCGTGGCTCATCCAAACATCTTGAGTAGACTCAAGGTCAGCGAAAAGTGCAGATTCGCCAGTCACTTGTACCGCTGCGTAGCCGAACTCGCGCTCAGTAGACGTTGCTACTTTACCGCCAAGTTG
This sequence comes from Vibrio sp. 10N.222.52.C12, assembly GCF_041474215.1. Classification (NCBI taxonomy): domain Bacteria; kingdom Pseudomonadati; phylum Pseudomonadota; class Gammaproteobacteria; order Vibrionales; family Vibrionaceae; genus Vibrio; species Vibrio sp. 10N.222.52.C12. The sequence continues at coordinate 37,350 of NZ_JBFRTR010000114.1, read as the reverse complement.
CTCAGCCATAGTTTGCATGCCGTAGCAGATACCGAATACAGGAACACCTGAATCAAATACGTACTGAGGTGCACGTGGAGAGTTCTCTTCCGTTACACTTTCAGGGCCACCAGATAGGATGATACCGTCTGGATTGAATTCACGAATATCCGCTTCTTCTACGTCCCAGCTCCAAAGTTCACAGTAAACACCGATCTCACGAATACGACGAGCTACTAGCTGTGTGTATTGAGAACCGAAGTCCAGAATTAGAATACGTTGGTCATGAATATTTTTAGTCATTGTAAGCAGTCTTATTGGCTATGTGATAAAACGGAGGCGAGTTTACTCACCTCTGATTAACTCTTCAAGAAATAAAGCAAACGTTTTCGTTAGATATCTTTAACCACGTGTTTTGAGACAATCGGACTTTTAACAAAACAGGCGGTAGATATAATACCAATCACAGTAAGTAAGTGTTCAGGAATAGCGTAGGAAAAAAGCCTGAGAACGAGGCAGGATTTTCTGATAAGTAGTTATTCTACAATCAAAAATTCTAACGAAGTTATCGAGGTTTTTAACAAGCTAGGATGACCAGTTATTTACTACGATTGGTATATTAATGTGCCGACTAAATCAGCACATTATTCAAACGTTTGGACGTATTATTAACCTAAACGGTAGTTAGGTGCTTCTTTCGTGATTTGAACATCGTGTACGTGAGATTCTTTCATGCCCGCACCAGAGATACGAACAAACTCAGCTTTAGTACGCATGTCTTCAACAGTTGCAGAACCCGTTAGGCCCATGCTTGAGCGTAGACCGCCCATCTGTTGGTGAACGATCTCTTTTAGACGACCTTTGTATGCGATACGACCTTCAATACCTTCTGGAACAAGCTTGTCTGCAGCGTTGTCAGATTGGAAGTAACGGTCAGAAGAGCCTTGAGACATAGCGCCAAGAGAACCCATACCACGGTAAGACTTGTAAGAACGACCGTTGTAAAGGATAACTTCACCCGGTGCTTCTTCAGTACCAGCGAACATTGAACCAACCATCACACAAGATGCGCCAGCAACGATAGCTTTACAGATATCGCCAGAGAAGCGGATACCGCCATCTGCGATTACTGGAATACCGTATTCGTTTGCAACTTCCGCTGCGTCTGCGATTGCTGTTACTTGAGGAACACCAACACCAGTAACGATACGAGTCGTACAGATTGAACCTGGGCCGATACCAACTTTAACTGCACTAACACCCGCTTCGATAAGAGCACGAGCGCCAGCACCAGTTGCTACGTTACCACCGATGATTTGTAGATCAGGGTATGCAGCGCGAGTTTCGCGGATACGGTTAAGTACGCCTTCAGAGTGACCGTGTGAAGAGTCGATAAGTAGAACGTCTACGCCAGCTTCAACTAGAGCAGCAACACGCTCTTCGTTACCAGCACCAGCACCAACAGCTGCACCTACACGTAGGCTGCCGCGCTCATCTTTACATGCGTTTGGTTTACGTTCTGCTTTGTGGAAATCTTTTGCAGTGATCATTCCAGTCAGTTGGAAGTCATCATTTACAACAAGAACTTTTTCAACACGCGCTTCGTGCATTTTCTCTTGAACTTCTTCACGAGTTGCACCTTCTTTAACAGAAGCAAGGCGAGCTTTAGGCGTCATTACTACATCAACTTTCTTAGAAAGGTCAGTAACAAAGCGAACGTCACGGCCAGTAATGATACCAACCAATTCGTTTGTTTCAGTAACAACAGGGAAACCGGCGAAGCCGTGTTTTTGAGTAAGGGCTACAACATCAGCGATTGTCGCGTCAGGGCTTACAGTTACTGGGTGAGAAACCACACCAGCTTCGTAAATTTTAACCTGGCGAACCATTTCAGCTTGCTGCTCGATTGACATATTCTTATGAATAAAGCCAATACCACCTTCTTGCGCAAGGGCAATTGCTAGGCGTGCTTCCGTAACAGTATCCATCGATGCAGAGATCATTGGGATGTTTAAAGAAATGTTTTTCGTTAACTGAGTGCGAAGATCAGCTGTGTTCGGAAGAACGGTTGAGTGTGCTGGGACGAGTAAAACGTCATCAAAAGTTAAAGCTTCTTTTGCGATTCGTAGCATTTGCAATATCTCACAACAAAGGTGTTAAAAGGAGTAAACCCAACTTTATCGTTTCGCATAATAAAGTGATTTGGATTTGATATTGCAGACGGATTATACGCACGGCGAAATCGCTTGGCTACACATTTTTGTATTTTTAATTTGCATTTACCCCCTTGCTATGTATTATATTGCCGCTATCTTCCATACTCACGCCCTGTGAGATTCCAAGAAAGACCTTCCTTCAAGGAAAGATAGTGCTTCTATGACTAATCCAAACATCTTTACTGTTTCTCGCCTCAACTCAGAGGTTCGTCTCCTATTAGAAAACGAAATGGGAATAGTCTGGCTCGTTGGTGAAATCTCAAACTTCTCTGCACCTGTCTCTGGTCACTGGTACCTCACGCTAAAAGACTCTCGCGCTCAAGTTAAATGCGCCATGTTTCGTGGCAATAACCGCCGTGTGACCTTTAAGCCTCAGAACGGCAATCAAGTTTTAGTCAAAGCTCGCCTATCTCTTTACGAGCCACGCGGTGACTACCAACTGATCATCGAAAGCATGCAGCCAGAGGGTGACGGTAAACTTCAGCAAGAATTTGAAAAGCTGATGATGAACCTTGCCGCAGAAGGACTGTTTGCTCAATCAAGTAAGCAAGCTCTTCCTGAACACCCAAAACGTGTTGGCGTTATCACATCTAAAACCGGTGCAGCGCTGTTTGATATTCTTGATGTACTAAAAAGGCGCGATCCTTCGCTACCGGTTGTGGTTTACCCGACCATGGTTCAAGGCGAAGAGGCGGCGATTCAGATTGCCCAAGCGATTGGACGCGCTAACGAACGCAATGAATGTGATGTGTTAATCGTCGGCCGTGGTGGCGGCTCACTGGAAGACCTATGGTGCTTCAATAACGAGATCGTAGCTCGCACAATCGCAGCAAGCCAAATCCCGATTATCAGCGCCGTTGGCCACGAAGTGGATGTCACTATCGCTGATTTCGTTGCCGATATGCGTGCCCCAACGCCATCAGCTGCCGCAGAATTGGTTAGCCGTGATAACAGTCATAAAGAACAAGCTTTCGCGTCTAAACGTGCTCGCTTAGTCAGTGCGATTCGTCATGTGTTAATCAAACAGGCGCAATCAACTCAAACGTTGAAATACCGCTTAGAGAAGCAACACCCTAGCTACCAACTTCAAAAGCAGAGTCAGCAGCTTGATGACCTAGATATGCGTTTGCGTCGTGGTATGACTCAATACCTAAAACAGCATGCACAGCGTGTTGAACGTAAACAGCACCAGCTTCAATTGAACTCGCCAGTGAAACGCCTTGGCGAACAGAAACTGCATCTGCAACGTTCAGAGCAAAAGCTATTGGATGCAATGGACAAGACATTACTAACCACTCGCCACCAGCTCGCTATGGCTGCAGAGAAGTTAGAGACCGTTAGTCCACTGGCAACCCTAAAGCGTGGCTACAGCATTACTCATTCAGAATCGAGCAAGACGGTATCATCGATTAACGATGTCGAAGTCGGTGAAGTGATCACCACTCAAGTTGAAGACGGTGTGATTGAGTCGCAAGTGACCACAAGAGTGACTAAGAGCGAGCTTTAAGTTCGACCTAACGTTTCAAACCAGAAAGCCCTATCGATAATCGACAGGGCTTTTTAGTATCTAACGCTTTCAAAAAACTAACCTATTCCAACCCTACTCAGTAGTAGAAGGCTCCTTCATGGTTAGCATCCCTTCAGTCACAATAAAGTTGATGATGAAGTCTAGCCCTTGGCTCTCTTTGAGGTTGGTGAACACGTATGGCTTGGTTGGACGCATGCGTTGTGTGTCTTGCTCCATCACCTCAAGTGACGCACCCACATATGGTGCTAAATCGATCTTATTGATAACCAGCAGATCAGAACGCGTAATACCCGGTCCGCCTTTACGTGGGATCTTCTCCCCTTCCGCTACATCAATCACGTAGATGGTAAGATCGGCTAATTCAGGGCTGAACGTCGCACTCAAGTTATCACCGCCACTTTCGACGAATACCACATCGAGGTTTTTGTGCAGCTTAGCCAGCTCTTCTACCGCAGCTAAGTTCATCGACGCATCTTCACGGATCGCCGTGTGCGGACAGCCACCCGTTTCAACACCAATGATACGATCCGGTTCTAGCGCTTCTGCTCGCGTGAGTATCTTGGCATCTTCTTGTGTGTAGATGTCGTTGGTTACCACGGCAATGTTGAGCTTGTCGCGAATAGCTTTACATAGCACCTCTAACAGCGCTGTTTTACCAGATCCTACTGGGCCGCCAATACCAATTCGAAGTGGTTGCTTATAACTTTCCATTGTCTACTTCCTTATATTCTTTTTACTATACCGTTCGAGCTGACCGCTACGAACGAAATAGTCGTGTGTATTGTGTTTCGTGCAGTGAACTTGCTAATGCCATTGATGGCGAAAAACTGCCTACCATCCAATCTTCTATCGCGTGGGCCTTTTCGATCACCTCAGGAAAGGTGTTGGTGATATTAATCAATGCCAACTGCCCGTCGGTTTGACCTAAAGGCACCAGTTTCACGCCTGCGGTAACGATATTTTCAAGCCAGCTCCATAAGTAACCTTGCTTGAGGCTTTCTAAATCAATGCCCCAATGCTGAGCCGCCATACACATGCCCAACAATTGGTTTGGATGACTATCAACAGAATCCACCAGCGAAATATCGATATCCAAGCGCTTCAACAAGGTGTTCAATGCATGCCCACGCTGCTTTTCTTCCGCTCGCAATTCACTGGTTTCACGGCTTGAGTATAAGTAGTTACACCAATGCTCAATCTCATCGATTTCACCCTTTTCTAGCGCGTGATAAAGACGCTCTAAGATAGGTAATTCCAAAGTTGCGACACTGGAACTGACGATGGTATTAAGCCACTGTTCCATGCTGTTGCGATCGGTCACCCACCCCGCTTCAACCGCTAACTCTAAGCCTTGCGAATAAGTGAACCCACCAATCGGCAACGATGGACTGATCAATTGAAACAGACGATAGACGGCTACATTTTCTGTTGTGGTCATAATCGTGCCCTCAGTCTTCCAGAATCAAATAAGTTCGAGAGCCTACGCGCCTAACAGCAATAGTGCGCTTGCTGAAGCCACGCCGACTGACAACCATTTAGAGTAAACCGCGCGACCAACAAAAGTACCGATAACCATCAGAGCCAAAGCACTGATACTCATGCCTGTTGCGAACTGAGTCAGGTTGCTCGCGGCTTCAACGCCGTGTGCGTAACCATGGAAAAACAACATAGCAATCGAAGCAACTAATACGCTGTTTACACGCTTGGTTGATGGTGAGAATACATGCCATAAACATAAGCTGACGACAAACAGAGAAGCGATAATGGCAGGCTCAACAATCACAGAGAAACCTAGGGCTTGGCCTGCGATAAGCCCTACCACTAAAGACACCAATCCACCGCCAATCAGAGCTGCTTTTGTCTTGGTGGAAAATGACAATGCGCCAATTAATAAACCGAAAGCGATCAGCATGATCAGATGATCCATGCCAGTCACAGGGTGAGTTAAGCCAGACATAAACGAGTGAGACTCATGAACTGAATGCGCCCCATGTCCTGGGTGAGCGAAAGCCATCGTTGATGTTGTTAGAGAAGCTATTGTGAAAGTGCATAAGCCTGCAGCTGTTTTAAAGTTCATCGCGAGTTCCTTGCGTTTATAGTTATTAATATTTGTTGTTATATAAATCGTTTAGTGAGTCATCAATGACTCGATTAATGATGGTGATGATGTCCACCTGAGCGACCGCCATAAGCGCCACCTTCAGGTTCAAAGGGTTGTTTTTCGGTCGTCACTATCGCGCCCAAACCTTCCACCATTTCATCCAAAACATGGTCGTGTTGATAGCGAACCCACCCCGCTTCCACTTGCAGCGGAACATGACGATTGCCAAGGTGGTAAGCCACTCGTGTTAACAGGAGCATGTCTTCACAGTAAACAGTCGAAACGGTTTCAGGTGCCGCTTTCACTTCTACGACTAAACCACATTCACTTGAGAGCTGTTCGCCACCACGCAAGATATGACCTCGTGGTAGAAACAGCCCTGCATTGCGCCCGTCATCTAGCATCACCTTAAGGCGGCTTTTGATGCGACTATCGATCGGCAGGCTCAAATAGCCGTCCGGTGCATTTTGTATTTGAGTATTCAGTTGAGTCAGTTCAATCATGCTATTACCTCAATCTCCTTGTGAGATTTATAACGTTCAAAATAGGGTCACTAAAATAAGATTCTTTAGTCAAAGGCTTAGAATAGAAAGTACCGCTGAGCCATTGGCAGCTCTTCAGCAGGCTCACACGTGAGTAGTTCACCATCGGCGCGCACTTGGTACGTCTGAGAGTCGACTTCAATCTTCGGCATCCAATCATTGAGCTTCATGTCGGCTTTGCTGATGTTTCGGCAGTTGCTCACAACACCAATCAAGCTCTGCAGACCCAATTGCTTGTCGATGTTCTGCGCCTTGGCTTCTTTAGAGACAAACAGCATTGATGTGTTCTGACACGCCTTGCCGTAGCTACCAAACATCGAGCGATAGTGAACTGGCTGAGGTGTTGGGATTGAAGCGTTTGGGTCACCCATCGGCGCCATGGCGATCATGCCGCCTTTCAAAATCACGCTTGGTTTCACGCCAAAGAAGGCTGGCTTCCATAGAACTAGGTCAGCTAATTTCCCGGCTTCGATCGAACCGATTTCATGAGACATACCATGAGTGATCGCAGGGTTGATGGTGTACTTAGCGACATAACGTCTTAAACGGAAGTTATCGCTGTAGTCTGAATCTTCTTTTAAGCTACCGCGCTGAACTTTCATCTTGTGCGCGGTTTGCCAAGTACGTGTTACTACCTCGCCTACACGTCCCATTGCTTGTGAGTCCGAAGCGATCATCGAAAACGCGCCTAAGTCATGAAGAATATCTTCTGCAGCAATGGTTTCACGGCGGATACGAGATTCAGCAAACGCGACATCTTCTGCAATTGATGGTGAAAGGTGATGACACACCATCAACATGTCTAAATGCTCATCGACCGTATTGACCGTGTAAGGTCGTGTTGGGTTGGTTGAAGAAGGCAGAACGTTGGGTTCACCTGCCGCACGGATAATGTCGGGAGCATGACCACCGCCCGCACCTTCAGTGTGGTAGGTATGAATCACTCGGTCGCCAATTGCGCCAAGTGTTGATTCAACAAAGCCCGACTCATTCAAGGTATCGGTATGAATCGCAACTTGTACGTCCATCTCGTCAGCAACACTTAAACAAGTATCGATGGAAGCGGGTGTGGTTCCCCAGTCTTCGTGCAACTTCAAACCCACTGCGCCTGCAGCTACTTGTTCACGCAATGCTTCAGGCTGACTTGCATTGCCTTTGCCTAACAAACCAAAGTTCATCGGGAATTGATCGAGTGACTCTAGCATGCGGTGCATGTTCCACGGACCCGGTGTACATGTGGTTGCGTTAGTCCCTGTGTTTGGCCCCGTACCACCGCCTATCATGGTCGTAACACCAGATGCTAAGGCTTCTTCAATCTGTTGCGGGCAGATAAAGTGAATATGTGAGTCGATACCACCCGCGGTGAGAATCGAGCCTTCACCGGCTAAAATTTCCGTGCCCGGGCCAATTACTATATCGACGCCCGGCTGAACGTCTGGGTTACCTGCTTTGCCTAAAGCTTGAACTCGGCCGTCTTTGATGGCGACATCGGCTTTTACGATGCCCCAATAATCCAACACAATCGCATTGGTGATCACCAAGTCAGGTGTTTCGGCGCTTGGACGTTGGCTTTGCCCTTGTCCATCACGAATCACTTTACCGCCGCCGAACTTCACTTCGTCGCCGTATACGGTGTAATCTTTTTCAACTTCTAGCCATAAATCAGTGTCAGCAAGACGCACTCGGTCACCGACTGTTGGCCCAAACATTTCGGCATAAGCCTGTCTGGATATCGTCGCCATGTTCAATCCTTTGTTATTTTCATTATTCCGTGGGAGCGCTTAGAGCTTGCCCATCACCTTTCCTTGGAAGCCATAGATCTCTAACTTACCGGCGTAACGCACTAACTCGACGCTGCGCGACTGACCCGGCTCAAAGCGGGTTGCAGTACCCGCAGGAATATTGAGTCGAAAGCCTTTAGTGACTTCTCGGTTAAAGATCAGCGAAGGGTTTGCTTCATAGAAGTGGTAATGAGAGCCAATTTGGACAGGACGATCGCCAATGTTTTGCACCTTAACGGACGTTGTGTCTCGGCCTTCATTGAGAGTGATGTCACCCGGTGCGGTTTCTACTTTTCCGGGAACGAATCCTGAGTATTGTTTTGTGGAACCAGCCATATTACTTCTCCCTACACGATAGGTTCATGAACGGTCACCAGCTTGGTGCCATCAGGAAAAGTGGCTTCGACTTGTACATCAGGGATCATGGAAGGGATCCCCTCCATAACGTCATCGACAGTAAGAAGTGTGCGTCCAAAATCCATTAATTCTGAAACGGTTTTACCCTCGCGGGCACCTTCGAGAATGGCACTGCTGATCAGTGCGATAGATTCTGGGTAGTTGAGCTTTAAGCCTTTTTGTTTGCGCTGCTGTGCCAGCATTCCTGCGCAGAAGATAAGTAGCTTATCTTTTTCTCTTGGTGTTAATTCCATTTAGCCGCCCGCTGTTAGTGTTGTTTTCTTATTGCTCAAAAACGCATGAGCAGTAAGTGGGATTCAATCACAGCAAGCTTGAAAAAATGTACCTAGGGTCGGAAGTCACCCTAGGTACAAAAAGGGCTAATCGCTAAGTCGCCCAAATCCTTGGTAAATCAGGAGTCGTACCACATAAATGAGAGCGAGTTGCTTGCCAAATCTGACCAAAGGCTTGGAGGATATCTTCACTCCAATTACCCAAGGCTCGCACCACAATCAATCCTTCTATCTGAGTAGCACCCAATATTAATGTGGGTTCACTCGACGTTTTTGATGTAACTGATTGCTGTGAAGCTTGCTGTGAAGCTTGCTGTGTAATAGATATGAGCAAGCTCTGTACCAACTCTAGATCTTGCTTCTCATTTGAGGTGATATAAAAGGTTCCCATCATTGAATAATCAAGTAACCCCATATTTATCATTAACTTATCGCCACCATGAAAATTAAAGCCTTCAGTCAGAAGCCTTTGATTATCAAGATAGATTTCTGTTTTCCCAACGAGATGACCATGCTCGAATCCCTCATTCTGTGCAGGGCGTCCAAAACAGTGCATCTCCCAACCCCAAAACTGTGCACCCTTTTCTAGGCGAATTTCAGTATCTAAACGAACGTGTGCATTGGGGAAAAAGATGTTCTCTTGCGGCATCCATTCCAAGCGTGCATCTTTCTTCACTCGTAGGGTCTGCTTCTGCTTGGCGTACTTGTTGTTTGAGCGATAAAACTTGGTCGCACCGGGTGTGGTGATCAACGCATGCGCACCGCTTTCGATGGTCGCTTCAATATTGAGAGTGTCACCACCTACCACTCCGCCGGGGGGATGGAGTAAATAGGTGTGACACGTTTCCCCATCAGGATACAGGGGGCGTTGCACCGCAAGCGGACCAGACTGCTGACGATTCTTTAATACGGTTTTATCACTGCGGTCGACAAAAGTGAGGTTTAAACTCGCTTGCCAACCATCACGAATATCTTGTTCGATGGTCTCATTCAAAGATAAAGCTTCTACTAAAGAAGCCTTGCTTACTTCATTCGGAGAAAAGAGAGAATTCATACGGTTAGGTACTCCTTTATCAAGGACTCATCGAGCCCTGTCATTTCACCTTCTGCCACTTGGCGTCCACGGTCGATAATGCAAAAACGGTCACCGACCTTTCTTGCAAACGGCAGCTTCTGTTCAACCAACAGAACCGTGAGCCCCATTTTCTCGTTGAGCATGCGAATGATGTCGCCAATCTCTTGCACAATATTGGGTTGAATACCCTCCGTCGGCTCATCCAAGATCAATAGCTTTGGATTAACCACCAGCGCACGCCCAATCGCTAGCTGTTGCTGCTGGCCACCCGATAAATCACCACCGCGACGATGTAGCATCTCTTTTAACACTGGGAAAATATCGAAGATGAATTCAGGGATCTTGCGGTCACCCTTTTTACGAATCGGTAAACCGACCTCTAGATTTTCTTGAACAGTGAGCATTGGGAAGATCTGGCGACCTTGCGGTACATAGCCGATCCCTTGGCGTGGACGGTCCTCGGCATCGGTTTTCAAAAGTGACTCACCCGATAAGGAGATGTCACCGCTTTCAACCTTCACCAACCCCATAATGCATTGCAGTAAGGTGGTTTTACCGACACCATTTCGCCCCATTAACACCGTGCATTTACCTTCTGGGATCTGCATATCCAAATCCCACAGCGTGTGGCTCTCACCGTAATATTGATTAACTGATTTAACCTCTAGCATCCTATTCTCCGAGATAAACTTGTTTAACTTCAGGGTGAGCCTGCACTTGATCCATGGTGCCTTCAGCCAACACATGACCTTGATGAAGCACGGTGACATGGCTGGCGATAGAACGAACGAAATCCATATCGTGTTCAACGACCACAACCGAGTGCTTACCTGCCAGTGAGTTAAGTAACTCAGAGGTGCGATCCATTTCTTGGTGAGTCATACCTGCCACGGGTTCATCCACCAGCAACAGCTTAGGGTTTTGCATCAATAGCATGCCGATCTCTAACCACTGCTTTTGTCCGTGAGACAGGTTACCTGCCAAATTCGCCGCTTCGTCTTTTAAATGAATCAGCTCAAGTACCGAGGTCAATTTGTCTTTCTGTTCACCAGACATCACAGCGGTGAACGTCGCCCACACTGAGCGGTCACCGGCCATGGCTAATTCAAGGTTCTGCCACACAGTTAAACACTCAATCACGGTCGGTTTTTGGAATTTACGCCCAACGCCTGCATTGGCGATTTCGGCTTCGTTCATCTTCAATAAGTTGATGTTCGAACCCAACCACACCTCGCCGGTGTCTGGCTTAGTTTTACCTGTGATAATGTCCATCATGGTGGTTTTACCTGCGCCATTAGGACCTATGATACAGCGTAGCTCTCCCTCTTTGATGTAGAGGTTGAGGTCGTTTATCGCTTGGAAACCATCGAAGCTTTTGTTGACGCCTTCGACATACAACAGCACGTTATGTCGAGTATCGATGGCAGGATGAATATCGGGTTTGAGGTAATCAAAGACTTCGTCTCGACGAGTGAACGCCTGAACCGATTCCTTTACGCTATTAAATGTGGTCATGCGATCACCTCCTTGGCCTTGTGCTGATCATCCTTATCTTTATCTTGGTTTTTCCCATTTGATGCCTTGCGCAGCTGCTGCCACTTTTCACTGACAAAGCCAATCACACCTTGTGGGAAGTACATGGTTGAGAGTACGAATAGTCCACCCAGAGCAAACAGCCACACCTCCGGGAACTCAACCGTAAACCAACTCTTGGCGTAGTTGATGATCAATGCACCGACAATGGCACCAAACAGAGTGGCACGACCGCCTAAGGCTACCCAAACCACAATCTCAATCGAGTTAAGAGGAGCAAATTCTCCCGGATTGATAATACCCACTTGAGGGACATATAAAGCCCCGGCAATACCGGCGATAACCGCAGAAAGAACGAAGACCCACAGCTTGATGCCATCGACGTCATAGCCCATAAAGCGAGTGCGTGATTCCGTATCACGAATCGCTAATGCCACACGACCTAATCGACTGGTCACCACCATGCGACAAGCTATGTAGCTGAGAATAAGCGCAATACCAGTCGCGACAAACAGACCTATCTTGACCGCATCACTCTGCAAACTCAGACCGATGATGTCTTTGAAATCCGTCAGTCCGTTGTTGCCACCAAAGCCCATCTCGTTGCGGAAAAATGCCAGCATCAATGCGTAAGTTAACGCCTGAGTCATGATAGAAAGGTAAACCCCTGACACACGAGAGCGGAAAGCTAAATAACCGAACAAGTAAGCCAATGCGCCCGGCACTAGCACCACCATCAGGCAAGCAAACCAGAACTGGTCAAAGCCCTGCCAGAACCACGGCAACGCAGACCAATCAAGGAACACCATGAAATCTGGTAAGACTGGATCACCATAAACCCCACGGTCACCAATCTGACGCATCAAGTACATGCCCATCGCATAACCACCAAGCGCAAAGAAAGCACCGTGGCCAAGGCTCAAGATTCCGAGATAGCCCCACACCAGATCGAGCGCCAACGCCAACATTGCGTAGCTCAGATATTTGCCCATCAGCGAGATAGTAAAAGTCTCTACATGGAGCGGGTGCCCACTTGGTAACATGGTGTTAGCCAGTGGGATAAGAATAACGGCCGCTAGAATGGCAAGGATGGTCAGTTGGCCACCTTTGTCACCACGCATTGCCGAAAGTACAAATGATTTTGACTGCATGATGTTGTCCTTAACCTTCAGCCGCACGACCACGTTGCGGGAAGAGTCCGCGTGGGCGTTTTTGAATAAATAGAATGATGAAAACCAGTACCAGAATCTTGGCGAGAACCGCACCAGCCCATGGTTCTAAAATTTTATTGAACAGACCAAGGCTTAAGCCTGCGACTAGCGTGCCCCATAGGTTGCCAACACCGCCGAATACCACCACCATGAATGAGTCGATGATGTACGCCTGTCCCATATTAGGGCCAACGTTGGTCAGTTGAGACAGTGCCACGCCTGCAACACCCGCAACGCCAGAGCCTAAACCGAAGGTCATCGCATCAACTCGCTCTGAACGAATACCCATCGCACGAGCCATGCCACGGTTTTGAGAAACCGCACGAACCTGCAAACCTAGTGGTGTCTTTTTCAGAACCATTAATAAGCCCATAAATACCAAACCACAGAAGAGAATGATATAAAGTCGGTTGTAAGTCAGGGACAACATTGGGTTCAATTGAAGTGCGCCAGACATCCATTCAGGCGTGCTCACTGAGCGGTTCAAAGGAGAGAAAATCGAGCGAACAGCCTGCTGCAAGATTAAGCTAATACCAAAGGTCGCGAGTAAGGTTTCCAATGGGCGACCATAAAGATGACGAATCACACTTCGCTCAATCGCAATGCCCACTAAGCCAGAAACAATGAATGCCGCTGGAATGGAAAGTATCAGCGCTAGGCCAATATGATTCGGCATCAACAACTGCAATACGTAGGTGGTGTAAGCGCCAATCATGATCAGCTCGCCATGAGCCATGTTGATAACGCCCATCACACCAAAGGTAATCGCTAAGCCAATGCCTGCCAGTACCAATACCGAGCCTAAGCTCAAACCGAAGAATACGGTTTCTACACCCGAATAGAGTGCTTGGCTTTGTTGATAGCTATCCATCGCACGTTCTGCTGCAGCGGTAATGCTTGGATCTTGCTCAGTGTTTAACAGTTGATTCAGTGTTTTCAGAACCACCGAGTGTTTGAAGTCACCAACTCGTTCAATTGAAGCCACACGATCTTCAATGGTGGCACTGTTATTAAGAGAAGTGGCAATCGCTAACGACAAATCCATTAGCTCAGCTACTTTGCCATCTGATTCATTGGCTCTGAGTTCAGTTAGTCGTTCGATAATGTCAGCGTCTTTGGTTCCTAACAAATCCAAAACCGCCTTATAACGCACATCAGGGTTGCCGCTGTTCAGTCCAATCGAGGCTATTTCCCCGCGTAATATCCCGCGAAGTTTGTTGTTTACGCGCACCTTTTTAAACAGCTTAGCATTGTCGATATTGAGAGTTGATTCATCCCATACAGACTGAGCTGAAGTGGCTGTTTTGGTGTTTTGAATGAGATAGAGCTGTTTATAATGTTCGTTTTTTTTATCATTGAAGTAATAGAGATTGCCGTTTAACCATCCATATAAAATAGCCTTCGACACGTCTTCCGTTTGTGTCTCAATGATCCAATCGATGGCTAGCTCTTTATCCGATGTTTTTTTACCAACTAGCGCCTTGGTAAAGCTAGCTTCATCCGTTATTCCAGCAAAAGCCAACTGAGCACTGATAGCCATGAGCAACAGCGCCTTAAATACGTTTAATACGTTCTTCATCCCTGCTTCCTTAACCAACAAGTTAGATATTGTTATTTTTTACTTGGTGGATGTTTGGATAGTTGTTGTGACTTGAAACTAATTTGAGCCTTCTCTTTCGTTGCGCCTCCATGCAGAAGCACTCTTCCCTAAAGAGAAGGCTCAATATTCATAGCTAGTAGTTACCGGTAATAGCTAACACCCAGTAACGAAAGCTGATAACCAGTAACTAGTTATCAGCTAAGAGCGAATAACTCTAGTTACCACCAGAACACTTTTTAGTTTCAACGTTGAACGCACCACATGAGAATGGCTTAGACCAACTAGAGAATAGTTTTGCTGATTCAGGTAAGTAGTTAGACCAAGCATCACCTGCAACAAGGCCTGTGGTTTCCCAAACGATGTCAAACTGGCCATCATCTTGAATTTCACCGATCAGGACTGGTTTAGTAATGTGGTGGTTTGGCAGCATGGTAGAGTAGCCGCCAGAAAGGTTAGGTACAGACACGCCAATCAAGGCATCTTGCACAGATTCAGGATCGGTTGTGCCCGCATTAGTCACAGCTTGAGCCCACATATTGAAACCAATATAGTGTGCTTCCATCGGGTCATTCGTTACACGTTTGTCACTCTTAATGAATGACTGCCATGTTTCAACGAACTCTTCATTGACTTCGGTATCGACGCTCATGAAATAGTTCCATGCCGCTAAGTGACCCACTAGAGGTTCAGTATCCATGCCCGATAGCTCTTCTTCGCCAACCGAGAATGCAATCACTGGAATGTCTTCAGATGAAACACCTTGAGCACCAAGCTCTTTATAGAAAGGTACGTTTGCATCGCCATTCACAGTAGATACAACGGCGGTTTTCTTACCAGCTTCACCAAACTTCTTGATATCTGAAACAATAGATTGCCAATCAGAATGACCAAACGGTGTGTAGTTGATCATGATGTCTTCTTCTGCGACACCTTTACTTTTTAGGTAGGCCTCTAAGATCTTATTGGTGGTACGTGGATAAACGTAATCGGTACCTGCAAGCACCCAACGTTCCACTTCAAGTTCATCCATTAAGTAATCAACGGCAGGAATCGCTTGTTGGTTTGGCGCAGCACCGGTGTAGAAAACGTTTTTAGAGGACTCTTCGCCTTCATACTGTACTGGGTAGAAAAGGATGCTGTTTAGCTCTTCAAAAACTGGCAGCATGGATTTACGTGATACCGATGTCCAACCACCAAATACCACATCCACTTTTTCTTTCTCGATAAGCTCACGTGCTTTCTCAGCAAACAACGGCCAGTTTGACGCAGGGTCAACAACTACAGGCTCAAGCTTCTTACCAAGTAAGCCACCTTTTTTGTTTTGCTCGTCGATGAGCATAAGAACGGTATCTTTTAGCGTTGTTTCACTGATCGCCATAGTGCCTGACAATGAATGTAGAACGCCGACTTTAATGGTATCGTCAGCCGCAAGCACTGTTGCAGAAGAAAATGAAAGTGTTGTACACAGTGCAGCTAGCGATAAATTGAACACCTTGTTCATGATTGTTACTCCATAATTGTATTTTTGTTATTCAATTACAGAGTTACAAGAAGAGTGCCAAACTTAAAACATAACCAACAAAGTTTTAAGCCTTTGTATTTAATAGTACTTTAACTAAGTTAACACCAATGCAGTGCATAGCGACAAGGTTACTATGTTTCATGCTGGTGCAGTGACGATAAGATTGAACCAAGATGACACACGCATATTCGCTAAATACAAAAAAGGCCCAATATTTTCATACTAGACCTACAAAAAACACCTCAGATTATCGTCTTGCCATTGAGAGGTAAGACTATTCGGCTTGTTGAAACTCGAATTTCACTCTCGACTTAGATTTAAGCTCGTTACAATCACCATTGCAGAAATAGCTCGCAGCCCCACAAGCTTGAAGCTTCTCTAATTGGCAGCTGCACTCAGGACAAAAGCCCACTTTTGTAAAGTGATCTTGGCAGCTTTCACAGTGGTATTTACCATCCCAGCTAAGTTCTGACTGGCATTTAGGGCAGATATTTTCACTCATAGGAAATCCTAACTTTTTACTTTCAGTACTAATAAGCAATCTACTCTTTCTTCGCCTTGGCTTGCTTGATTTGATACATGCTTTTGTCAGCTGACGCAATCAACTGATCGAGCCCTTTAGGCGACTTTTCACAAGCAATCCCAACACTGACTGAAAACTGAACGCCATTAATATAGAGAGCTTTATCCAACGCTTTTTCTAAGCTGTGATAAAAGTCTGACACTTTTTGTTCGGTATCAAAGCAAGAAAACACTACAAACTCGTCACCGCCGTAACGACCTACCTTGGCACATGCCGTAGTCGCTTCATCGAGAACTTTTGCAACGGCTAACAGAACATCATCGCCAAAGCTATGGCCATACGTATCGTTGATTGACTTGAATTTATCAACATCAACAAACAGGCAGGCCATCACTTTGTCCGCAAAACATCGTTTAACTAAAACCTTCTTAGCTTCACTTAACAATGCTCGGCGGTTCAAGCAATGGGTTAAAGAATCTCGATTGGCGAAAAAGTTAAGCTGATTCTCCAACTCGAACTTCTCTAGTGCTACCGAATACAGGGAAGCCAGTAGTTCTAAGATCTCGAGCTCAAATTCATGCGGTTCAGAGATGTACTGACTATAAATAGCGAAGGTACCCAACACATTACCGCGCGACGAGATAATGGGTACCGACCAACAGGCATGCAGATTCGCTTGATTAGTGAGGGCTAAAAAAGGTGCCCAGTTTGGGTGTGCATTTATGTTGGAGACCATCACTGCTTTCTTAAGCGCAGCTGCCTCGCCACAAGAACCTATCCCCGCACCAATTTCTACCCCTTCAATCTGTTGATTGTAAAAATCAGGCAGGTTTGGAGCATATTCAAGGTGTAAAGTTTTAGACTCTGAGTTGAGCAGTAGAATTGAAGCCATGCGCTGCCCAAAAAGCTGCTCGGTAAGCTGAATAATCTTGTGATTTAAATCTTTGCGATCCATCCCAAGCGCAAGCTTCCGTAGCAAGCTATTGACGGCTCGATGGCCTTCTAATAAAAATTGTTGTTCCATTCACTAAGGCTTTCAATTGTGTAATCGGGTACAGCCTGTTCTTATGCAAGCTTGTTATTGGTTAATAATAACACACTAAATTAGTACGACACACAATCGAAGATCATAGGTTGATCTTTCGCTTTATCTATTTTGATCAGCGATCTACCCCAAAAAGAATATTTATATCACCACACACCGAAAGCATAAGTTACATGTGCTGCATTTCAATTTTAAATAGTCATTTATATTAAAAGTTACATGAAAAAACAAAATAAACAGCACAGGCTATTTCGATCTGTAGTCTAAATCATCGAATTACATGCGTCAGCATTTCAATATGCTGGTCATCTAACTGGGTTAACTTAACGGACAATGCCTTAAGCTCTGAGGTGTTCTCAATGTGAGTACCACCACACGGAATAGACACTAAAGTGTCGGCATCCAACTGCCATTCCCAATAACGAGAGTCTGTTAATGCTTCGCCTTCCAGTCGCATTGCAACTGGCGTCGGCTCTGCAAGCCAGCCCGCAATCATCTGGTTGATATCAGCTTCGATGTCATCAAGATTTGCTAGCATGTCTGCAACGTTCAAACCGCGCTTCTTGAGGGTTTTGCCTAAACGATACTTATCGGAACACAGCTCTGGAGTCACAAAGCTCGTCACTTGTGCGTAGCTATTGAAGTCGTAACTGCCAAGCGGATCTTTTCTATCCGCATCTTTACGCCAGTAGCGCTCAGCCAATACTTTATTCAAAGCTAGGAAAGCGATGTGGCCAGCACTGTGACCACGGCTCAAACTGGCTTGGTACTCTTTATCAACCGACAACACGACTTCGTCGTTAACCTTAATCATAGAAGCAGATGTAGGTAGCTGGTGGACAACAACAAACGCCCACCCTTCCGTATCACGCTTAACAGGGATATCTGCTGCGATATGAAGCTTGCCAGTAGATTGTTCTATAGCACCAACAAGGCAGTCTTCAACTGGATATAGCACGTCACCAACACTCACAAAGCCTTGGTCTGCAGGGTGATCTGGCCAAATGTGACTCACTGGGTGGAAGGGTGTCACGTCGGTGATCAGGTAAGTTTTGCTGTCATCGCTTGCAACGTACTGCGCTTTAGCATTGAGCTGCCAAGCCTGATGACAAAATTGAGTGATGGTTGGTGTGATTGCTGACACAGGTGTAATCAAATCGCTAGTAGTCATATCGTTCTTCTTCTGGAATCTAGTCTGATTCGTTGAGCCATGATGATAAAAACGTATTGTTATGGCTTAACGTGAATTTTGCTTAAAAAAATACCCGAGACAGGCTCGGGTATCAAATCTATTGGAAAGGTTTACTTACGACCTTTAACCATGCTCATCATACGTTTACGTTTACGTTCTTGAGAAATTGTCAGCTTGTTAGTCTTAGCTTCAAATGGGTTCTCGCTGTTCTGGAATTGAATGCGAATAGGTGTACCCATGATTTCTAGTGAACGACGGTAGTAGTTCATCAAGAATCGTTTGTATGAATCTGGCAAGTTACGAACTTGGTTGCCGTGGATAACGATAATCGGTGGGTTGTAGCCACCAGCGTGCGCGTATTTCAGTTTCACACGACGGCCACGAACCATAGGCGGTTGGTGATCATCAGTCGCCATCTTCATGATACGAGTTAGCACAGAAGTACCAACACGAGTAGTCGCTGACTTGTAAGCTTCTTGTACAGACTCAAACAAGTGACCAACACCTGTACCGTGAAGTGCAGAGATAAAGTGAATACGTGCGAAATCAACGAAGCCTAAGCGACGGTCTAGCTCTTTCTTAACGCGTTCTTTAACGTCGTTATCTAGGCCATCCCACTTGTTTACGGCAATAACAATTGAACGACCAGCGTTCAACGCAAAGCCTAGCAAGCTTAGATCTTGATCAGAGATGTTTTCGCGAGCATCGATAAGCAGCAATACAACGTTAGCATCTTCAATCGCTTTCAGTGTTTTAACCACTGAGAACTTCTCTACCGTTTCGTTGATGTTTTTACGACGACGAACACCCGCAGTATCGATTAGAACGTATTCACGCTCGTCACGCTGCATTGGGATGTAGATAGAGTCACGAGTCGTACCTGGCATATCGTAAACAACCACACGCTCTTCACCAAGAATACGGTTCGTTAGCGTTGATTTACCTACGTTAGGACGGCCAATGATCGCTAGTTTGATCGGTTGATCTTGAAGACGCTTGAATTCTGCTTCAGCTTCTTCTTCTGTAAATTCAACCTGCTCTTCTTCTTCGTCTTCAAACTCAGTTAAGTCGCTTACTTCGCCATTCTCAGCTTTTAGCGCTTCTGCGAATGGGTTAAGAGCAAGGTCAATAAGTGCAGTAACACCACGACCATGCGCCGCAGCGATTTGGTACATGTCTTCTACACCTAGTTGCCAGAAGTCAGCACTTGCAGCATCAGGGTCGATACCATCAACCTTGTTTACTACTAGCATTGAAGGCTTTTCTAGTTGACGTAGGTGCTTAGCAATCGCCACGTCTGAAGATGTTAGACCCGCACGGCCATCTACCATAAATAGAACGACATCAGCTTCATCAATCGCCGCTAGCGACTGTTCAGCCATTTTAGTTTCAACACCTTCTTCAGTACCGTCGATACCGCCAGTGTCAATAACAATAAAGTCATGCTCGCTAAAATGAGCATGACCGTATTTACGGTCACGCGTTAAGCCAGGGAAATCCGCAACCAATGCATCACGAGTTCGAGTCAATCGGTTAAATAACGTAGATTTACCTACGTTCGGACGCCCTACTAGAGCAACAACAGGTACCATAACAACCTCTACAATTTCTTCTCTAAATGTAGTTATAGGTAAGCACTTGTTCGCAAGTTTAAACTCTTACCTATAACCACACGGTTTATTAATTTTTAACAACAAAACGGCTCCTGGCTGTTACCAACCAGGAGCCGACTGTGAATTATATCACGCTTTTATTGGCTAATCGTTAGTTTCTTTACATCGCCATTGCGAGTCGTCACTAAGTAGCCTTCAGGCAGTTCAATTGGTGCAACCGCAAAGCCGCTATCATCGACAAGCTGTTGAGCAACAAACTCACCCGATGAACGATCCAACCAGTGCAGATAACCTTCAGTATCACCCACGACTACATAACCATTAATAATAGCAGGTGCTGTCAGTAAGCGGTTTTCTAACAATGGAGTGCTCCACAGTTCAGTACCACTACGCGCATCAACCGCAACCACATGGTCTTTGTCGGTAACAACGAACAAACGGCTACCATCACTTGCTAAATCAATCGCTGATGAGTAGTTACGTTTCCAAATTGGCTTACCAGAACGAAGGTCGATAGCAATCAGCTGACCATTGATACCTACGGTATACAGGGTGCCACCAAGAACAATTGGAGATGCATCAACATCAACCAAACGATCAATTTCCGTTGCACCTTTTGGTGTGCCTACTGGCTGTTGCCAAATAAGCTGACCACGATCAACGATAGCCGCAGCTAGACGACCATTTGCTGTACCCCAGAATACACCACCAGAAACTGCAACAGGCGAGCTATCGCCACGCAGTGTTAGGCTTGGTACTTCCGTACTGATGGTCCATTTTTGTTCACCGCTTACTTGATCTAACGCGATCAACATACCGCGACTGGTATGAACAATGACCATGTTGCTATCAGTTGCTGGGGATGCAAGCACCTCGCCATTGACTGATACACGCCACAGCTCTTCACCGGTCGATTCTTCCAGTGCGATCACTTCGCCATTTTCAGAACCAACAAAAACTTTACCGTAAGCCGCCGTTAAGCCACCCGATAAACGAGCCAATACGTCTTTCTCAAGATCGACTTTCCACAGCGCTTTACCTGTATCAGGATCAAGCGCTTTAACCATACCTTCACGGCTTGCAACAAACACTTTGTCGTAAGCCAATTCTGGCGTTAGTTTTGAAAAGTAGTGACCAACACCATCACCAACCGACGTAGACCATTCCTGACTAGGAGTGAACTCGCTGTTTACCGTTGGGACTGGAGCCATGATTACGGTGTCTTCTTCACCCGCACAGCCAGCTAGTAGGCCAAGAGCAATCGCACACAACGCCGCTTTTGGAAACATCTTCTTCATTCAAAGCGCCTTATTTAGCTAGGTCGTCAAGTTTGATTTGAAGCGTTTGGCTAGCGTCAACAGCTTGCTGTGCTTCTGTGTAAGCACTGTATGCTGCGTCTGTGTCGCCTTTACGAAGTGAGATATCACCACGCAGTTCAGCAACACGGCCTTTCCAAGATTCGTCTGTCATAGCAGCAAGATCAGTCAGTGCTGCGTCAAATTCACCTTGCTCAGCTTTAATACGTGCAACACGGTAAGTAAGTAGTGGCGCAAGTGCCGCGTCCTTAGTTGCCGATTTTGCCCACTCGAGCTGTTCAAGTGCCGCCGCTAGATCGCCTGCTTGTACTTGTACTTTTGCTAGTTGCATAGCAGCAAGTACTGAGTACTCAGCATCTTTGTTTGCGTCGATGAAAGCTTGAATATCAGATTGAGCATCAACACCCTTAACATCAAGAGCTGAAATTACAGAGGTGTAGCTTTCTGAAGCTGCTTCACGCGCTTCAACTACTGAATCTTGGTAATAGCGCCAGCCAAATAGACCACCTAAACCAATAACCGCACCAAAGATTACGGCTTTACCGTTCTCTTTCCACCAATCTTTAATGGCTTCAACTTGTTGCTCTTCGCTATCGTAAAGTTCCACTTCCTGTCCTCTTTAATTCTTTAAACGCCAGCATAGTGCTGACGTTAGTATTCATTATGAGCGTTTGCTCAATGGCTAATTAGATTAGCGCAGCAACTTTCTCTGCAACTTCCGTTTGAGACACGGTTTCTTGCTCGCCGCCAACCAGATCTTTTAGCACAACTGTATTGTCAGCAACTTCGTTCTCACCAAGTACCAGCGCCACAACAGCACCTACTTTGTCAGCACGTTTGAATTGCTTCTTGAAGTTACCACCACCGAAGTGGTTCATTACACGCACGCCTTCAACGGTGTCGCGTAATTGATTCGCTAACTGCATGCCCGCGATCATAGTACCTTCGCCAGCAGCAACTACGTATACATCAACGCTACGACGAACTTCTGTTAGCTCTAGCGTTTCCATCATCAGAACCAGACGCTCTAGACCCATTGCGAAGCCAACTGCATTGGTTGCTTTGCCGCCTAGTTGCTCAACAAGACCATCGTAACGACCGCCGCCACATACTGTACCTTGAGCACCAAGGCTATCTGTGATCCACTCAAATACGGTGCGGTTGTAGTAATCTAGGCCACGTACTAGACGCTCATTAACTTGGTATTCGATACCAACAGCGTCAAGAAGTTCACACAAACCAGCAAAATGTTGCTTCGATTCTTCACCTAGATATTCAGATAGTCGAGGTGCGTCACCTAAGATAGCTTGAACATCAGGGTTCTTAGTATCAAGTACACGTAGAGGGTTAGTGTGCATGCGACGTTTGCAGTCTTCGTCAAGCACATCAATATGTTGCTCAAGGAAAGCCACTAACGCAGTGCGGTAGCTTACGCGATCTTCTTGAGAACCGATTGAGTTCAGCTCTAGGCGAACGTGCTTATCGATACCTAGCTCACGCCATAGACGTGCTGTCATCATGATAAGTTCTGCGTCAACGTCTGGACCGTCTAGACCAAACACTTCAACACCACATTGGTGGAATTGACGGTAACGACCTTTTTGAGGACGCTCGTGACGGAACATAGGGCCCATGTACCATAGGCGCTGTTCATCACGGTTGATAAGGCTATTTTGAATACATGAACGAACACAACCTGCTGTGCCTTCTGGACGCAGCGTTAGGCTATCGCCATTGCGGTCGTCAAAGGTGTACATCTCTTTAGAAACAACGTCTGTCTCTTCACCAACTGCACGGCTAAATAGGTTTGTTTCTTCAACGATAGGCATACGTACTTCGTTGTAACCGTATGCACTCACCACGTTTTTAACTGCGCTTTCTACTTTCTGCCACAGTGGTGATTGAGTTGGAAGGCAGTCGTTCATGCCTCGAATTGCTTGAATATTTTTAGCCACAGTATTTATTCCGTAATTTCTCACGACCAGGTGTTAGTGCGAATAGACAATCACACCCCATCGCGTTGTATTAATCTTCTAAGTTTTCTACATCAATGCGATTTGCTTTATCAAGCACTGACGCTTTTGCACGAATCTTAGCTTCAAGTTTGTCGACAAGGTCATCGTTGTCGAAGCGCTCTTTCTGACGCTTACCATCTTCGTAGAAGGCACTCTTACGTGCACTACCAGCTAAACCTAAGTGAGACACTTCAGCTTCACCAGGGCCGTTAACCACACAACCGATGATAGATACGTCCATTGGAGTGATCACGTCTTCTAGGCGCTCTTCAAGGGCATTAACGGTGTTAATAACATCGAACTCTTGACGAGAACAGCTCGGACACGCAATGAAGTTGATGCCACGCGAACGAATGCGCAAAGATTTAAGAATATCAAAGCCAACTTTGATCTCTTCAACCGGATCAGCCGCTAGCGATATACGCAGCGTATCGCCGATACCTTCAGAAAGAAGCATACCTAAACCTACCGCTGACTTCACAGAGCCTGCACGCGCACCACCCGCTTCGGTAATACCAAGGTGGAGAGGTTGATCAATCTGCTTAGCCAGCAAACGGTAAGAACCGACAGCAAGGAATACATCAGAAGCCTTCACGCTGACTTTGAATTGATCAAAGTTCAGGCGGTCTAGGATATCTACATGACGCATTGCTGATTCAACAAGCGCTTCTGCTGTAGGTTCTGTGTATTTCTCTTGGATCTCTTTCTCAAGAGAACCGCCGTTAACACCAATACGAATCGGAATATTCATATCACGTGCACAATCAACAACTGAGCGGATACGGCTTTCGTTACCGATGTTGCCTGGGTTAATACGCAGACAGTCAACGCCGTATTCGGCCACTTTTAGGGCGATACGGTAGTCGAAGTGAATATCAGCAACCAAAGGAACAGAGACCTGCTGCTTGATTAGCTTAAAGGCTTCAGCGGCATCCATAGTCGGTACAGATACGCGAACGATATCAGCGCCAACTTTTTCCAGAGCTCTAATTTGAGCAACGGTCGCGGCTACATCTGTTGTTCTTGTGTTGGTCATGGATTGCACAGCAATTGGTGCGCCATCACCGATCGGCACATCACCCACATAAATACGGGTTGATTTGCGACGAATAATAGGAGATTCGTGTTGCATATTAACTCTAAGGTAAGGTTATTCTAGCTACTTTGCCTGAAGTATACCCAGAAAGGTCGACAGGTTCACTTGCAAATGTCATTGATACGCCTTCTGGCGCACCTAGAATCACTTTATATGGCGCAGTTCCTGAAAGATTTAACGACTGACCTGCTTTTTTGATGCCAGTCGACAAGGTTTTACCCGTTGCATCTTTTACTTGGATCCAGCAATCAGCAGAGAACTGCATGACTAGCTCGTTAGCCACAGCTTCAGGAGCAGTGCTTGCTTCAACCGCTTCTGCATTCGCAGCAACTTCAGCAGTTGGCTCTGTCTCTGTTGCTTGTTGTGCAGGAGTTTCGTCAGCTGGAGTAACAGCATCTGAAGTATCTTCCGCATCGCTTATCGCAGCAAGGCCTTCAGTATCTTCAACAACAGAAGCACCCGCTTCGTTTTGTTCAGCTTCAATCACTTCCAAAGAGGTGAATTCAGGGGCAAGTGATTCTTCTACCGCTAGCTCTTCTGAGCTTTCAGTATTCGCTAAAGATTGAGATAGGGTGTCTTGCTGTTGGTTCTGCCACCACCAAAGTGAGGAGATACCCGCAATGACCGCAAAAATGCTCCAAGTCAGGATCATAATACGGCTGTTGTGCTTCTCGGTTTTGGTCTTACGAGAAAAACTCAGCATTTCTTGCTCTTGATGCTGAGCATCACCGGCATGATGCAGCGCACTCAATACGACTTTTTCGTCAAGATTGACGTATTTCGCGTATGAACGAATATAGCCACGCATAAACGTCGCCACTTGATCTGACTCGAATTGGTTTTCTTCAATTTGTTGGATCAGAGTAACGCGAAGTTTCAAGCGATCAGAAATCTGCTTTTGCGTTAAACCAAGAGATTCTCGTTTGTTCTTAAGCAGCGTTCCCGCTTCCAAAGCTGGAGCTACGGTTTCTTGCGTTTGTGTATCTTGTTCTGTGTTCATAGAGAGTGAACTTCTAAAGTATTATCGCAGGTTGAGGAGAGCGTTTTCTTATTGTCGTTTAAGCTCAATCTAACAACCCACGTTATGTGGAATTTTTCCTGCTATCTAAATCATCAACCCTTAAAGGCGAACATCATTCATTTGTTATGGATGACCTTCTCAGGAAGCTAGTTTATCAAGTAGCCAACCTAAATAGACATATTGATGATCAGTAGCAAGCGAGCACTTAAATTAATTTAAGATTAGTTAATCATAAGCTAATGCCATTACAAGGCAAAAACACTTTAAACAAAATTTACCGTCAGCTCATGGTTTTGTCCAAAATTTGACGAAAAATGTAAGAAAGCGTGGGCAAGAAGTCCAAAAAATCAAAAACTGTACCCCAGAAAAGCAACAAGCCAGAAGTAGGACTTCTGGCTTGTTTAGGTTCTAATCGCGTTTTATACCGCTTTTACTTCAATCACACCACCGGCAATCAAGTTCGCTTCAGAGGCTGCTTTGATCATTTTGGTACGTTTGGTTCTATCAATCACATCACCGACTAACTGACCACACGCGGCATCAATATCATCACCACGAGTCTTACGAACGGTTACTGTGTAGTTGTATTCCATCAGCGTTTTTTGGAAGCGATCAATACGAGAGTTGCTTGGCTTCTTATAAGGCGAACCCGGGTAAGGGTTGAATGGAATCAAGTTGATCTTACAAGGCGTCTCTTTCATTAGCTCTGCAAGTTCACGTGCGTGGTCCATATCATCATTCACATGATCCAATAGCACGTACTCAACCGTTACTTTACCGCGGTTAGCGTTTGAAGATGCAATGTAACGACGAACAGATGCTAGGAAGTCTTGGATATCCCAACGGTCGTTGATCGGCATGATTTGGCTACGTAGTGCATCGTTTGGCGCATGTAGAGAAATAGCCAATGCGACATCGATGTTGTCTGTCATTTGGTCAAGGCCAGAAACAACACCAGAAGTTGATACGGTTACACGACGCTTAGACAGTGCGAAACCTAGATCATCAAGCATGATTTCTAATGATGGCATTAGGTTCTTCATGTTCAATAGAGGCTCACCCATACCCATCATTACAACGTTAGTAATTGGACGACGACCGGTTTCTTTTTCTAGGCCGATTTCGCGAGATGCGCGCCAGATTTGGCCAACAATCTCTGAAACTTTTAGGTTACGGTTGAAGCCTTGTTGAGCTGTAGAACAGAACTTACATTCAAGTGCACAACCAACCTGTGAAGATACACATAGCGTCGCACGGTCACCATCTGGGATGTATACCGTTTCAACGTCTTGGTCGCCAACGCTCATCGCCCATTTAATTGTGCCATCTGAAGAGTGTTGAGCTTCAGAAACAACAGGTGCAACAATCTCACAGCGACGTTGAAGTTTCTCACGTAACTTTTTGTTGATGTTATTCATTTGTTCGAAGTCATCGACACCGAAGTGATAAATCCACTTCATCACTTGCTCTGCTCGAAACGCTTTCTCATTCAGTTCTTCTGTGAAAAATTTACGAAGACCTTTACGATCAAAATCGAGTAGATTGACTTTAGCTGTGGTCATGATGCCTCTCAATGACGGAACAATAATTAAGGGCGCGAATTGTACAGGCTTTACGCAACTTCAACAAGCATTGTAAAACCCTGTGTTTATTAAGACATTCAAACTTAAGCGATTAAAATTTGAACGATTGTATTTATCGGCCTGAGATTACCCAATTTAAACAAAGATTCCCGATTACACTCCTTCGTCGCTTTCGGGAATGACGTAAATAATCACCAATTGCTCGATAATATTTACCACGAGGTGGTTGCTCCAAAGTTCCCCGTCATTCCAGAACTGAGGAACGAAGTATCTGGAATCTCCAATAACAAAAACAGATTCCCGATTACGCTCCTTCGTCGCTTTCGAGAATGACGACTAAATTGATTATCGAGAGCGTAAAATCCACTTACAAAAAAGGCCTCACCGAGGTGAAGCCTTTAGAATAATTTGCAGTGCCGGTTATTGAGCTGGGCGTGGGCAAATTTCAGATTCTGGGAAGAAGAATTCGATTTCGCGAGCTGCAGACTCAGGGCTGTCGCTGCCGTGAACTGAGTTGTAACGCATGCTGATTGCGTAGTCAGCACGGATAGTACCGCATGCCGCTTCTTCTGGGTTTGTTTTACCCATAAGCTCACGGTAACGAGCGATAGCGTTTTCGCCTTCAAGCACTTGAACCATGATAGGACCAGAAGTCATAAACTCTTTAAGAGCTGGGAAGAACTCTTTACCTTCATGTTCAGCGTAGAAGCCACTCGCTTGCTCTTCAGTAAGACGAACCATTTTAGCAGCAATAATTTCTAGGCCTGCTTTTTCGATACGGTGGTAGATTTCACCAACAAGGTTACGCTTAACTGCATCCGGCTTAACAATTGAGAACGTTCTTTCTAGAGCCATAGGGATTCCTTCACTTCATTTTTTTTGTTATTAAATACTGAAATTACTGAGATCTTTCGATCTGAGCTTTATGAATGAGCGGCACAAAATACCGCTCACCCTTATTATTATTTTGCTTGGTCGATAAGAAGACGAGCCAGTGTGCGAACGCCCATACCCGTTGCGCCTGCCGCCCACTTGTCACTTGCTGACTTACGGTAAGTACCCGCGCAATCCATATGAATCCAACCTTTTTTGTAATCATCTACAAAGTAAGAAAGGAATGCCGCTGCTGTACTTGCACCCGGTGTGTAATCGCCTGTGCTGATGTTTGAAAGATCAGCAAAGTTTGAAGGCAACATACCACGGTGGAAATCAGCAAGAGGCAGTGGCCATAAGCCTTCTTTCTCTTGGTTTGCCGCTGTTAGCGCTTGGTGAGACAACTCATCATCGAAGCTTAATAGTGCGTGGTAGTCGTTACCTAATGCGTTTTTAGCCGCGCCTGTTAGCGTTGCACAGTCGATGATCAGCTCAGGGCTTTGTGCACTTGCGTACATCAGGCCATCAGCTAGCACTAAGCGACCTTCCGCATCAGTGTTCATGATCTCAACTGTTTTACCGTTTTTGTAGGTAATGATATCGCCAAGCTTCAATGCGCGACCAGAGATCATGTTCTCTGCGCAACATAGAATAAGCTTGATGCGCTTGTTAAGACCGCGTTCAATCGCAAGACCTAAACCACCAGTAATCGTTGCTGCGCCACCCATGTCAGCTTTCATCGCTGTCATGAATTGGCCTGGCTTGATACTGTAACCGCCCGAATCGAACGTAATACCTTTACCGACTAAACAAGCAAATACAGGTGCGTTTTCATCGCCTGTTGGGTTGAAGTCCAGTTGCAGCATTGCTGATGTACGCTCAGAGCCACGGCCGACCGCGTAGATGCCTTCCCAACCTTCGGTTAGTAGATCCTTGTCTTTAACAATCTTCGCTTTAACAGTGCCCGCTGGTGCCACTGACTTGATGTATTCTGCAGCCATTGTCGCAAGTTGACGAGGTGCCACTTCTTCAGCGGTTTTATTGATAATGTCACGCGTCCAGTCAGTTGCGCGAATACGAGCTTCAAGCTCAGTTTGATCGGCTTCTGAAAGTGCATCCCATTCCAATGCATTCTTTTTCTTTGGTCCACGGTAGCCTTGGTAGAAAGCCCAAACGCTTTCTAGATCCCAACCTTCACCACGAAGTGAAACGAATGCGATACCTTGTCCGTCAAGCGTACGACCCGCACGTTGAACTGCGCCTAGATCGTGGCCTTCACCAATGTGAATTGTCGCTCCCGCTTCTGAGAACGATAAAATAGCTCTTGCTCCCCACTGAGGCTGGGCAGCTTCTTGACTTAAAAATACTGGCATCTGTGTAGACATGATTTCTCCTTGTCATGAACCACTTCGAGAGTGTGATTCTGATTATTTTTTATTAGCTCACTGATGTTAGCATTATGTAGGAGGAAAATGTCATTTTGATAAAAAAACGGACCATAAGGTCCGCTTTTTTTAGTAAGAATTGTTAACTTGGCTGCGTTTTATATTGGACTGATGCCAACCCGCGACCAAATCATCAGATAAGAGGATTAATCCATCTCATCCATCCAGCACAAAATAATAGCCTCTAAGATTTTTTCATTCGAGTGGTTAGGCTCGTCGTCGAACTCTTCAAGGTCTAGCACCCATTGATGCAGATCGGTAAAACGTACCGTTTTAGGATCAGTATCAGGGTACAAATCACATAGCTCAATTGCGATATCTCGCGAATCAATCCACTTCAAGCTCATAACACTTCCTTATATTTATCAGCGACGCTCTGTCACCTTTATGATCTATATTCTAGGCCAGTTTTCTTAGTATGTTTGTCTAAGCAATAACTCTCTCAGTCATCGCTGTATTAGCCATGACTGAGAACAGGTTCTTAATGGTCTTCAGAAGCCAGGTTCAACGTGTACTTTGGAATCTCTACAACAAGATCCGTATCAGCCACTTTAGCTTGGCAACCCAAGCGAGATTCCATCTCTAAGCCCCATGCTTTATCTAGCATGTCGTCTTCTAGATCATCACTCTCTTCTAAAGAATCAAAACCTTCACGAATCACAACGTGACATGTTGTACATGCACACGATTTTTCACATGCGTGTTCAATACCAATACCGGCCTTCAATGCAACATCAAGAACCGTCTCACCAGTTTTTGCTTCTAAAACAGCGCCTTCTGGACATAGATCTTCGTGAGGTAAAACAATAATCTTTGGCATGTTTATCTATTCTCTAACTATTAAATATTATCGACTGACTGACCTGACAGTGCAGCACGAATTGATTTATCCATACGACGAGAAGCAAAGTCTTGGCTCGCTTTGTCGGTATTCTTAATTTCTAGTTCAATAGCATCAGCGTTGTCGCCATTACGCACTTCAATCAGTGCTTCAATCGCTTGAACAAGTTGTTGTTTGCCTTGCTCATCAAGTAGCTCGTCACCGTCGGCTTGCATTGCAGCGATAAGGCCTTCGATAACGCGATCCGCTTCTACGCGTTGCTCAGCAAGAGCACGTGCTTGCATGTCTTCTTTTGCAAACGTCATCGAATCTTTCAGCATGCTAGCCACTTCGTTGTCGCTTAGACCGTAAGAAGGCTTAACTTGGATTTCAGCTTGAACGCCAGTGCTCTTCTCCATTGCGGTAACTGATAGCAGGCCATCAGCATCCACTTGGTAAGTAACACGAATATGAGCAGCACCTGCAGTCATCGGCGGGATGCCTTTCAGAGCAAATCGAGCCAGTGAACGACAGTCATCAACCATCTCACGCTCGCCTTGCACGGTGTGTACTGTCATTGCAGTTTGACCGTCTTTGAACGTGGTAAACTCTTGTGCACGAGCAACTGGGATCGTGGTATTACGAGGGATGATCTTTTCGACTAAGCCACCCATGGTTTCGATACCCAGTGACAGAGGGATAACATCCAATAGCAGCATCTCAGAGTCAGGCTTGTTGCCAACTAAGATATCCGCTTGAATCGATGCGCCAATCGCAACCACTTCATCAGGGTTAATACTGGTTAATGGAGTACGACCAAAGAAGCCACCGACCATTTCACGAACAAGTAAGGTACGAGTTGAACCACCTACCATCACGACTTCTAGTACTTCATCCGCGTCAACTTCCGCATCTTTCAGTGCTCGGCGGCACGAAAGCAGCGTTTTCTTAACTAGTGGCTTGATGATCTCTTCGAACTCTTCACGAGTTAAAGAGCCAGACCAACCTAGTGCTTCAACATTAACGCTTTCAGCTTCAGATAAGCCAATCTTCGCTTCTGTTGCTGCGTCTAGAAGAATACGGTTCTGTTCTGCTGTCAGCTCTAACAAGCCCATTTGCTCTTGGAAATGATCCGCAATTAAATGGTCAAAGTCATCGCCGCCTAATGCAGAGTCACCACCGGTTGCTAAAACTTCGAAGACACCTTTAGACAGGCGTAGGATAGAGATATCAAACGTACCACCGCCTAAGTCATAAACAGCGATAACCCCTTCTTTACCTGAATCCAAGCCATAAGCAATCGCAGCTGCAGTGGGTTCATTAAGAAGACGTAACACATGAAGACCAGCAAGTTGCGCTGCGTCTTTGGTACCTGCACGTTGTGCATCATCAAAGTACGCAGGGACGGTAATCACGGCACCAGCCAATTCACCACCTAACGTCGACTCAGCACGTTGACCGAGTGCACGAAGAATATCTGCAGATACTTGAATTGGGTTCTTATTTCCTTGCGCTGTGTTAATCACAGGCAGGCCATTATCACTTTCTTCAAACTGATATGGCAGAGATGGGTATCGCTGTTGAATATCTGACAGTGAACGACCGATTAATCGCTTAACTGAGATAATGGTATTTTTAGGATCAGTTTGTGCATTTACACGCGCTTCATCACCAGTGGTGTACGACTCTGACTGATAGTGAACAACGGAAGGGAGAATACTGCGACCTTGTTGATCAACAAGCGTGCTTGCCTCACCACTGCGCACTGACGCAACCAATGAGTTTGTTGTACCTAAATCAATACCCACTGCAAGCTTGTGCTGGTGAGGAGCGGCGCTTTGCCCTGGTTCTGCAATCTGAAGTAGTGCCATGGATGTGTCCTTGTTATACGAACTAGCCGATCAAACGATCTTCAACTAACTCGATTTCATTCTTTAATTTTGCAATAAACTTAAGCTTTCTTACTCGGTCTGCAGCTTCTAACCAAGCTTCGCTGTCGAGTTCTTGTTGGATAGCGCTTAATTGTTGTTTATACATTTTGCTAACCTTTCCTTCAAATGCAAACAAAGCATCTTCAGGATCAGAACTGTCGGCGATATCTTCCAGCTCTTCACGCAATTCCATTTGCTCCATCAGGAACATAGGATCTTGCATAGTCTGCTGCTCACCACGAATATCCTCACCATGTTGAACTAACAGGTATTCAGCGCGGCTGACTGGATTTTTCAACACCTGGTACGCATCATTGATTTGCGCAGCTTTTTGCACAGCCAGCAAGCGATCTCGCTCAGAAGCCGTGGCAAATTTATCAGGGTGGAATTGGCGTTGCAGATCTCTAAACTGAGAAGAAAGAAGGCTACCATCCAGTTGAAACTGAAGTGGTAGCCCAAATAATTCGAAATGATTCATGTAACGGTGGTCCTAAGTTTAGGCTCTTTACTTAGAGCCTAATTTTATTCTTCGCTCATTATAAACGCTCAACGATTGAGGCGTTTATACATTGAAGCTCTCACCACAACCACATTCGCCTTTCGCGTTAGGGTTGTTGAATTCAAAACCTTCGTTTAGGCCTTCTTTTACGTAATCAAGCTCAGTACCGTCTAGGTAAACTAGGCTCTTTGGATCAATGATGACCTTAACACCTGAATGCTCGAACACTTCGTCTTCTTCGTTGAGCTCGTCAACGAATTCCAGTACATACGCCATACCCGAACAGCCAGTAGTTTTTACCGCTAAGCGCAACCCGATACCTTTACCTCGGTTATCTAGGAAAGCTTGAACTCGGCTTGCTGCCGTATCTGTCATGGTGATGGCCATACTACAACCTTGTGTTTTATATAAATTGAGAACTCAGGGGGAGCACAAAGGGTGCTCCCAAATATTACTTTTTTGAAGTGATTACGTTGTAGAAACGATTAGTGCTTCTTTTTGTAATCCGCAACCGCTGCTTTGATTGCATCTTCAGCAAGAATTGAACAGTGAACTTTCACTGGTGGCAACTCTAGCTCTTCTGCGATTTCAGAGTTTTTAATAGCAGCTGCTTCATCAATACTTTTACCTTTAACCCACTCAGTGACTAGTGAGCTAGAAGCGATTGCGCTACCGCAACCGTAAGTCTTGAATTTTGCGTCTTCAATAATACCTTCTGCAGATACTTTGATTTGCAGTTTCATTACGTCACCACAAGCTGGTGCGCCAACCATGCCGCTACCTACACTTGGATCTTCTTTATCAAACGAACCTACGTTACGTGGGTTTTCGTAGTGATCAATTACTTTTTCGCTATATGCCATGATAGTTACCTCGAATCCTCTATTTCCGTGAGATTAGTGATGAGCCCACTCAACAGTGTTCAAATCAATCCCTTCTTTATACATATCCCATAGAGGAGACATGTCGCGTAATTTATTTACTGCTACACGGATTTGTGCAATCGCGTAGTCGATTTCTTCTTCCGTAGTGAAACGGCCGAATGAAAAACGTACTGAGCTGTGTGCCAGTTCATCGTTTAAGCCAAGAGCGCGTAAAACGTATGAAGGCTCAAGACTCGCTGATGTACATGCAGAACCTGATGATACCGCTAAGTCTTTTAAAGACATAAGCAGAGATTCACCTTCAACGAAAGCAAAGCTCACGTTTAGGTTATGTGGTACACGTTGATCTAAGTCGCCATTTACCGTTACTGCTTCTAGATCTTGAACCCCTTTCAATAGACGCTCGCGAAGTGCTAGTGCGTGGTCATAATCTTTCTGCATGTCTTGTTTAGCGACAGCAAAAGCTTCACCCATACCTACGATTTGGTGAGTAGCAAGCGTACCAGAACGGAAACCACGTTCGTGACCTCCACCGTGCATCTGTGCTTCAAGACGAATACGTGGCTTACGACGAACGTACAAAGCACCAATGCCTTTAGGGCCGTATGCTTTGTGTGCAGAAAGAGAGATAAGGTCAACTTTCATCTCTTTTACATCTAGTGGGATTTTACCCGCAGACTGAGCCGCATCAACGTGGAAGATGATCTTACGTGAACGACATAACTCGCCGATTGCACCGATATCTTGGATTACACCAATCTCGTTGTTAACGTGCATGATAGAAACTAAAACAGTATCTTCACGCATTGCAGACTGTAACTTGTCTAGATCAATGATGCCGTTTGCTTCAGGCTCAAGGTAAGTCACCTCAAAACCTTCACGCTCTAGTTGGCGACATGGATCAAGAACCGCTTTATGTTCTGTTTTACACGTGATTACGTGCTTACCTTTCTTCTCGTAAAAGTGCGCTGCACCTTTGATAGCAAGGTTGTCTGACTCTGTAGCACCTGACGTGAAAACAATCTCACGTGGGTCTGCATTTAGTAGATCGGCAATTTGCTCACGAGCATTATCTACTGATTCTTCTGCCTGCCAGCCGTAACGGTGTGAACGAGATGCAGGGTTACCGAAGTTACCGTCCATCGTCATGCACTGAACCATTTTTTCAGCAACACGTGGATCGACTGGGCATGTAGCTGAATAGTCAAAGTAAATAGGCAGTTTCATTTTCTACTCCAATGTAAAAACTGACCGCTAAGAGCGGGCATTAACACCGTGAGGTGCTGCACTAATCGTTGTAGTGCTCGTATTTTTATGTGCAAAACCATTATTAACCGCAAGATCGATATCTTGACGATCAGAAATCTCTAAAACTTCGTTATCTTTCATTAGCTCACCGAGCGTAATGTCATTTAAGAAGCTGCTGATTCGGGAGCTTAAATCACGCCAAAGAGTGTGAGTTAAACAACGACTACCACCTTGGCAATCTGCTCGACCGTGACACTTAGTTGCATCAACTGATTCGTCTACTGCAGCAATTACAGTTCCGACAGCGATGTCGCTCGCTTCAGCACCTAAACGGTAACCACCGCCAGGACCACGAACACTAGCAACTAAGCCAGCTTTACGTAACTTAGAAAATAGTTGTTCTAAGTAAGATAACGAGATGCCTTGTCGCTCTGAAATGTCAGCCAGAGGAACTGGGCTCTTTTGCGAATGCAGTGCTACATCTAGCATAGCTGTTACCGCATATCTTCCTTTAGATGTAAGTTTCATATCACACCGTATCCACATTGTTTATGTGGTTGGAATTTTCCCATACCCGACTAAATTGGTCAAGTATTTAGTTGACTATTTTAGTCAGGTATTCATCCCTACAAGCAGAGTGGGTTTTATTTGTCGTTTTTGCTCTTCTCAATTGAAGTCAAAATACCACGTAGAGTATTGATCTCTTGCAGTTCAGGGCGAGCTCGGCTGAACAGACGACGTAGCTTGTTCATCACCTGACCCGGTTTATCCTTAGAGATAAATTGGGTATCAATGATCACTTTTTCAAGGTGTTCATAGAACATTTCTAGTTCTTCGTGACGAGGGTACTCATCTTGTTGCTGTGGCTGATATTGGCTAGCGACCATATCAAGGTGAGCTACACGCACTTCGTAGCTCAGAGTCTGCACTGCCATTGCTAGGTTTAGCGAGCTGTATTCAGGGTTAGCTGGGATACATACATGGAAGTGGCACTTCTGAAGCTCATCGTTAGTCAAGCCAGTACGTTCACGGCCGAACACTAATGCGACTGGGTGCTTTTGACCTTCAATCGCAAACTTTTGTCCACACTCACGAGGCTCAAGCATTGGCCATTCAAGCGTACGTGAACGTGCACTCGAACCAACCACCAAACCACAGTCTTTTACGGCTTCGTCTAATGTAGAAACGATAGTCGCGTTTTCTGCGATGTCACCTGCACCCGCAGCCAGTGCTAAGGTCTGCTCGTCAACTTCACATTGAGGGTCTACAAGAACTAATTGACTCAAACCCATCACTTTCATTGCGCGAGCTGCTGATCCGATATTTCCCGAATGAGACGTACCAACCAGAACGACTTTTACATTGTCTAACATGCTATATGACACCACTTTAAAAATAATCGCGAGATATTAACACATAGCAAAGTAAAATGGTCAGACCCTTCGCGTAATGTGAAACCAAGAGTTCAAAAAATAACCACTTCCCTTTTGGTAAAACTTTGGTATACTCGCCGCCGCTTTAAATTGTTCTTTAACATCTTGTGGGAAAAACCATATGCATCCAATGCTAAACATTGCGATACGCGCTGCGCGTAAAGCTGGCAACCATATTGCTAAATCTCTAGAAACAACTGATAAGATCGAATCGTCTCTAAAAGGTAACAACGATTACGTTACTAACATTGCTCAAGAAGCTGAGTACATGATCATTGAGACAATCAAAGCATCTTACCCAGAGCACAGCATTATTTCTGAAGAGAAAGGCCTGACTGAAGGTAAAGACTCTGATGTACAATGGATCGTTGACCCACTGGATGGCACCAACAACTTTGTAAAAGGTTTCCCTCACTTCTCTGTATCTATCGCTGTTCGCATGAACGGTCGTACAGAAGTTGCTTGTGTTTATGACCCAATGCTAAACGAGCTATTCACAGCTCAACGTGGCGCTGGCGCTCAACTTAACAACGCTCGTATGCGTGTTACTCAACTAAAAGACCTTCAAGGTACTGTTCTAGCGACTGGTTTCCCATTCAAGCAAAAACAACACTCTGAATCTTTCATGAAGATCATCTCTGGTCTATTCATCGACTGTGCTGATTTCCGTCGTACAGGTTCTCCTGCTCTTGACCTATGTTACCTAGCAGCTGGCCGTGTTGATGGTTACCTAGAACTAGGCCTTAAGCCATGGGATCTAGCAGCTGGCGATCTAATCGCTCGTGAAGCTGGCGCTATCATGACTGACTTTGCTGGCGGTACTGATTACATGACGTCTGGTAATGTTGTTGCTTCAAGCGCACGTGGTGTTAAGTCTATTCTTAAGCACGTTCGTGAGAACGCTAACGAAGGTATGCTGAAGTAATTCAGACCTTACGTTAACGCTCCCTATTTTAAGGGCGCATAAAAACTCCAAAGCCTCGCTATATAGCTATAGCGAGGCTTTTTTGTATCTGCGATACGAGATACGAGATAC
>NZ_JBFRTR010000113.1:1163-47012 GCF_041474215.1 Vibrio sp. 10N.222.52.C12 | reverse complement strand
GATTCGAACCATCGAAGGCGGAGCCGGCAGATTTACAGTCTGCTCCCTTTGGCCACTCGGGAACCCCTCCAGGGTGTTTTTCCTAACTCATAATGGATAGGCTAAAGAGATGTTTTTCCCAACGCATCTCTCAAGTGCGGAGCGCATCATAGCAAACACGTTAAACCTGTAAAGAGTTTTTCTTATGGTTTTGTGTTGAATGCTGCCTTTTTGGGCAAAGATGGCGAAAAGTACGCATATTGCTCGGGAAGTGAACATCTATACTAAGGTTTACGTAGTGATAGGTAACACCTTGAGGTAACTCGCTTTCTACATTGTGTTTGGTTTGTGCAATTCGCCAAGAAACGTAAATGGAATTTAATCTAGATTTACACTTCTTGACGTTACAGCATTCATCAGTTGATAGAATACGGTTAATTTCATTTATAGATATTAATACCAATCGTAGTAAATAACATGTCATCCTAGCCTGTTAAAATGCTCGAGAACAGCGTCAGAAATTTTGATTGTAGAATAACTACTTATCGAAACTATCTGTTGAAAAGAGCTACCTTGTTCTCAAGCCTTTTCCCTACGCTATTTCTGACCACTTACTCACTGTGATTGGTATAAACCTTACTTGCAGACCATTATTATGAAGCATAAATCTGTTTTAACCCTGCTTAGCTTGTCTATTCTTATGGCGTCTCCAGCCGCACTAGCTAAACGCATGGGCCCTAGCACTGTCACTGTTGTTACTGAGCAAGTTGATATTCACCAAGTTAGCCAATCTCTTTCTTTGGTAGGTAAGTTAGAAGCAGAACAATCTGTGATCATTACCTCTGAAGTAGCGGGCAGAGTTGACTCTATCAACATCAAAGCCAATCAAGATGTCACCAAAGGGCAGATGTTGGTTCAATTAGATGACGACAAAGCAAAAGCTGCAGTTGCAGAAGCGCAAGCGTACCTAAAAGACGAGCAACGTAAGCTAGCGGAATTCCAACGCCTAGTGAAACGTAACGCGATCACGCAAACTGAAATTGACGCTCAGAAAACTAATGTAGAGATCGCCAATGCTCGCCTAGCTGCCGCCAATGCCAATCTTAAAGACTTACACATCAGCGCACCTTTCTCTGGCACGGTCGGTTTTATCGACTTTAGTCGCGGAAAAATGGTGACAGCAGGTACTGAGCTTGTGACTTTAGATGATTTGTCTGTGATGCAGTTAGATCTTCAAATTCCTGAGCGTTACCTTTCTAAGCTGTCTAAAGGCATGACAGTGACGGCTCGCACCAGTGCGTGGGGCGAGACTCAGTTCACTGGCACAGTGGTAGGCATTGATTCTCGTATTAATGCTGAAACCTTGAACCTTCGAGTTCGAATCCACTTTGACAACAATAATGATTACCTAAAGCCAGGCATGCTAGTGGCAGCTGATATGGATTTCCCTCCTGTAGAAGCGCCGATTATCCCAGTTCAAGCGCTTGAGTATTCAGGTACGAAGCGTTTCGTTTATGTTATCGACGAAGATAATAAAGCAACTCGTACAGAAGTTTTCCTTGGGGCACGTATCGATAACGAAGTCGTGATCGACAAAGGCATCGAAATTGGCCAGAAGATCGTGGTGCAAGGTATCGTGAACATGCGTGACGGCGTCTTGGTTCAAGAGCTTGCCGTTAATCGCCCAGCTGATGCAGCAAGTGATAAAAAAGCACAAGAAGGCGCTAACTAATGTTGTTATCTGATGTTTCTGTAAAGAGACCAGTAGCGGCCGTCGTATTGAGCCTACTATTGGTTGTGTTTGGTATTGTCTCTTTCAATAAGCTCGCGGTTCGTGAGATGCCAGATATTGAAAGCCCGGTAGTATCGATCAGTACTCGTTATGAGGGTGCGTCTGCCACCATCATTGAAAGCCAAATAACCTCCAACCTTGAAGACCAGTTATCCGGCATCAGTGGTATCGATGAGATCGAATCCACAACGCGTAACGGTATGTCGCGTATCACGATTACTTTTGAGCTTGGTTACGACCTCAATACCGGTGTGAGTGATGTTCGTGATGCTGTAGCTCGTGCGCAGCGTTCATTGCCAGATGAAGCCGACGACCCAATTGTTTATAAGAACAATGGTAGTGGTGAAGCTTCGGTCTACATCAACTTAAGTTCGACGGAGATGGACCGAACGCAGTTAACCGACTACACCGAACGTGTGTTGATTGACCGCTTTAGTTTGATTTCTGGCGTGAGCTCGGTGGATATCTCAGGTGGCTTGTACAAAGTAATGTACGTGAAGCTGAAACCTGCGCAGATGGCGGGTCGTGGCGTTACTACCTCGGACATCACTTCTGCTCTGAACAGTGAGAACATTGAAAGCCCAGGTGGTGAAGTACGTAACGATGCGATTGTGATGTCGGTTCGTACTGCTCGTTCTTACACTGAAGCGGAAGATTTCGAATATCTAGTCGTTAAACGTGCCTCTGATAACACACCTATCTACTTGAAAGACGTAGCGGATGTTTACATTGGCGCAGAAAACGAGAACTCGACCTTTAAGAGTGACGGCGTTGTTAACGTAAGCATGGGTATCGTGCCTCAGTCAGATGCGAACCCACTTGAGGTGGCTGACTTAGTCCATAAAGAAGTCGAAGCAATTCAAAAGTTCTTGCCAGACGGTACTCGTTTAGCTGTCGACTATGACTCAACTGTCTTTATCGACCGCTCAATCTCTGAGGTTTACAGCACGCTCTTTATCACGGGCGGCTTGGTTATCCTTGTGCTTTATATCTTTATTGGTCAAGCACGTGCAACACTTATTCCAGCGGTAACCGTACCTGTATCTCTGATCTCGTCGTTTATTGCCGCGTACTACTTCGGTTTCTCTATCAACCTGATTACCTTGATGGCACTTATCCTGTCGATTGGTTTGGTGGTAGATGATGCGATCGTGGTGGTTGAGAACATTTTCCACCATATTGAACGTGGTGAGTCACCGCTGCTTGCGGCCTATAAAGGTACTCGTGAAGTAGGCTTCGCGGTAATCGCAACAACGCTTGTATTGGTAATGGTATTCCTACCAATCTCGTTCATGGACGGCATGGTTGGCCTATTGTTTACCGAGTTTTCTGTATTGCTTGCGATGTCGGTGATCTTCTCGTCGCTAGTCGCATTAACGCTAACGCCAGTGCTAGGCAGTAAGATCCTTAAAGCGAACGTTAAACCAAACCGTTTCAATTTGTTTGTCGAGCGCGTATTTGGCAAGCTTGAGTCTGGATACCGCGCGGTATTGCGCCGTGCTCTTAACTGGCGTTGGGCCGCTCCAATCATCATTATCGCGTGTATGGGCGGTAGTTATGGCTTGATGCAACAAGTGCCGTCGCAACTGACGCCACAAGAAGACCGTGGTGTTATATTTGCGTTTGTTCGTGGTGCCGATGCAACCAGTTACAACCGTATGTCTGCCAACATGGACATCGTTGAAGAACGCTTAATGCCATTGCTTGGTCAGGGCTTCTTGAAGTCATTCAGTATTCAATCACCAGCGTTTGGTGGTAATGCGGGTGACCAAACGGGCTTCGTAATCATGATCCTAGAAGACTGGGATGAGCGTGACGTTACCGCACAAGAAGCGTTGAACGAAGTTCGTAAATCGTTGAACGGCATTCCAGATGTGCGTGTATTCCCGTTCATGCCGGGCTTCAAAGGTGGTTCAAGTGAGCCTGTTCAATTCGTACTTGGCGGTTCTGATTACTCTGAACTTCAGAAGTGGGCAGAGCTCTTAAAGCAAGCGGCTGAAGATTCTCCAATGATGGAAGGCGCGGACATCGATTACTCTGAGAAAACACCAGAGCTATTGGTAACCGTAGATAAGCAGCGTGCAGCAGAGCTAGGTGTTAGCGTTTCAGACATTTCAGATACGTTAGAAATCATGCTTGGCGGCCGCAGTGAAACGACCTTCGTTGACCGTGGTGAAGAGTACGACGTGTATCTGCGTGGTGATGAAAACAGCTTCAACAACGCGAACGATCTAAGCCAAATCTACATGCGAACTCAGTCTGGTGAGCTGGTTACACTTGATACGCTGACGCACATTGAAGAAGTGGCTTCATCGATTCGTTTGTCGCACTACAACAAGCAGAAATCGGTGACCATTAAAGCGAACCTAATGGAAGGTTACACGCTGGGTGACGCGCTCGATTTCCTTGATGAACAAGCGATTGAACAGCTACCGGGTGATATTTCAGTGAGCTACTCTGGCGAGTCAAAAGACTTTAAAGAGAACCAATCAAGTATCCTAGTGGTGTTTGCGCTAGCGATGCTGGTCGCATACTTGGTACTGGCCGCGCAGTTTGAAAGCTTCATTAACCCGCTGGTGGTGATGTTCACCGTACCTATGGGTATCTTCGGTGGCTTCTTAGGCTTGGTGCTGATGAGTCAAGGGCTCAACGTCTACAGCCAGATTGGTATGATCATGTTGATCGGTATGGTAACCAAAAACGGTATCTTGATCGTAGAGTTTGCTAACCAACTTCGTGACCGTGGTATTGAGTTTGAAAAGGCGATCATTGATGCTTCTGCTCGACGCTTACGTCCAATCATGATGACGGCATTCACGACGCTGGCTGGTGCAATTCCATTGATTACTTCAACGGGCGCAGGCTATGAAAGCCGAGTGGCTGTGGGTACGGTTATCTTCTTCGGTATGGGCTTCGCGACATTGGTTACTCTGTTCGTAATTCCTGCGATGTACCGACTGATTTCAGGATCAACACGCTCTCCGGGTCACGTGGAAGCGGAACTTAATAAAGAGCTTAGCCATGACAACGTGGGAAGAACCAGTCACGGTTAATGAACACGCACGATTAATGAACACGGAATAGTGTAACAATATTGAAAAGCCTGCGTTTGCTCCTAGCGAATTGCAGGCTTTTTTTGTATAACAAACAGAGCTCAACGAATTAATACAATAAATCGAATAAAGGAAAGTAAAGTGGCTGAATTTAAATACAAAGATCTTTCTCAAGAAGAACAAGATAAGCTGGATGCAGCAACCTTTCGTCGCCTGCTAGCACACCTAGATAACAATAAAGATGTGCAGAACATCGATCTGATGATCTTGGCTGGCTTCTGCCGAAACTGTTTCAGTAAATGGTACAAAGCGGAAGCAGAGCAACAAGGCTTAGACTTGGATATCGATGACGCTCGTGAGCGCGTATATGGCATGACTTACGATGAGTGGAAACAAAACCATCAGCCAAAAGCGACGCCTGAACAACTAGCGGCATTTGAAGCGAAGCAGAAGCCAGAGTAATTTGTTCTCGTTGGTGGTTGATTAATAGAATGAATAAACAAAAAGAGCCCATCAAGGCTCTTTTTAGTTTGGAGTCGGTGCTTGCTCTGTATTTAAGCC
Source organism: Vibrio sp. 10N.222.52.C12 (assembly GCF_041474215.1). Lineage (NCBI taxonomy): Bacteria > Pseudomonadati > Pseudomonadota > Gammaproteobacteria > Vibrionales > Vibrionaceae > Vibrio > Vibrio sp. 10N.222.52.C12. The sequence goes on along the minus strand of NZ_JBFRTR010000113.1, from coordinate 41,627 downwards.
AACTCACCCGTTTGCGAGAAAGCTTCTAACTTCGCCGCGTACGGCTGTAGGTCACCGATATTCAGATTTACCCACTCGTCATTGAAGTAAGTGTCTAGGTAACGTTCACCGCTATCACATAGCAAAGTCACGATAGAACCTTTTTCGCCACGCGCTTTCATCTCACTGGCTAGCTGAAGTACACCGTACATGTTAGTCCCGGTTGATGCGCCGACCTTGCGACCAAGAATGTCAGATAACCAATGTGTCGTTGCGATACTTGCTGCGTCTGGGATTTTACGCATTTCGTCAACCACACCAGGAATGAAGCTTGGTTCTGCTCGTGGGCGACCAATGCCTTCAATCTTGCTGAATGTACTACATTTCACGTTCGCATTGCCTGTTTGGAAGTATTCGTGGAATACAGAGTTCTCAGGGTCCACAACACAAAGCTTAGTTTCATGTTGTTGGTAGCGAATGAAACGGCCAATCGTCGCTGAAGTACCGCCAGTACCTGGGCTCATTACTACCCAAGCCGGAACTGGGTGATCTTCCATCTGCATTTGATTGAAAATCGAGTTCGCGATGTTGTTGTTACCACGCCAGTCGGTTGCGCGCTCAGCGTAAGTAAATTGATCCATGTAGTGACCATTCAATTCTTCTGCTAAACGGCGAGACTCATCGTAAATTTCATCTGAGCGGTCCACAAGATGCGCTTGGCCGCCGTAGAATTCAATTTGCTCGATCTTTTTCTTCGCTGTGCATTTTGGCATTACCGCGATAAATGGAAGGCCAAGTAGGCGAGCGAAGTAAGCTTCAGACACCGCAGTACTGCCCGATGAAGATTCAATGATCGTGGTTTCTGGGCCAACCCAACCGTTACAGATAGCGTATAAGAAGAGAGAACGCGCTAAACGGTGCTTTAAAGAGCCTGTAGGGTGTGTGCTTTCATCTTTAAGGTAAACATCAATGCCTTCGATACTTGGTAGATCGAGCTTGATAAGGTGCGTATCCGCTGAGCGTTGGTAGTCCGCTTCAATTTTACGAATCGCGTTGTTAATCCATTGATGGTCAGTGCACATAAACGTTCTCCTGATCGAGTGTAGGAATTCTTTGTAATTGGTATGGTTCTAATTTATCTATAATCGGAGAGAAAAACTTTGCCATATTTGCTTTGTTTTGCTTAAATTGTAGAAAATTATTCTCTTTAAATGCGATTTGGTGAAAGTGTGATAGATGCCGTAGATAAAAAAATATTAGGGTTACTGCAAGAAGACAGCACCCTGTCATTGAACGATATTTCTGAAGCGGTCAATCTCACTACAACGCCTTGTTGGAAAAGGCTTAAGCGCCTCGAAGAGAACGGCATTATTGAGAAAAGAGTTGCACTGCTGAACCCGGAAAAACTGGATCTTTCCTTTACTGCGTTCGTATTGGTGAAAACCAGTGATCATTCTCATGAGTGGTATGGTCGTTTTGTGAATACTGTGTCGGAATTTCCAGAAGTGATGGAGTTCTATCGCATGGCTGGCGAATATGATTATATGATGAAGGTTCAGGTTAAAGACATGAAGTGCTTTGATGATTTCTATAAGCGCTTGGTGAATAGCATTGATGGTATCTCTAATGTGACCTCGACGTTTGCGATGGAACCATTGAAGTACACGACAGCATTGCCGCTTTAAGCTGCGCCTAGTAATAGATTAACTATCGCTTTAGTTTAACTATCTTCTCAGTTTAGATCTCGTCTCTGCGATAAAGAAAAGGATTATTCATGTTTGCAAAAGTATCTACCGCTATCCAGCTGGTACTGGCGGTCGCCATTTTTTACTTGGGTTACACCATCTACTCATTGACTAATAAAGTCGGTGAAATCGTTGATACTTACCCGCAAGTTATCGAAGACATATCGGGCCTCACCAAAGGGCTCAAAGTAGAAGAGCTATTAGCGCTTGCAGAACATGTCAGCGATCTTGCTCCTCAGGTGTTAAACACTGTCGAAGAAGTTAGAAAGACGATCGATGATGTGAATCAAACCGTAGCCTCGGTCGACAACAAAATCCCTGCGATATTAGATGAAGTGAAAAATGTTCGAACGGAAGTCGAGCAGGTAAGAACCGATGTTATTCCACCAACATTAACTGAATTAAAGAGATACCGCGTAGACGTAATGCCACCAATGCTCGCTGAAAGTAAGTCTTACCGCGAACAGACTATTCCTGTCATCGTCACGGAATCTGAAATGCTACGAGCGGAAGTCCCAGGTATTTTGGCACAAGCTAATTTGTTAGCTGATAAGAGTAAGGAACTCGCTCAGGGAGCCGCTGAGGGCGCGGTGAAAGGCGTAGTGTTATCGCCATTTAACCTTCTACGAGACGCAGGTGATGGCATTAAAACGCGAGTTCAAGGCGAGTTTGAGCCAACGTTAGAAGTTGAGTAGGTTTTATTGATTTTTGCGTGACGAGTTTTCTTAAGCGTCATTAAAGAAAGAGGCTAGGTATTAAACCTAGCCTCTTTTTGTTTGTGCGTATTTGGGGCTTGTAAGAAGCGTTTATCCGCTATTTATTTGAGTGCTATTTAGTAAAACGCATCACACCTTCTTGTACTGCTGTCGCTACCAGCTCACCTTTCTGGTTGAAGATCTCGCCGCGCACTAGGCCGCGAGTGTTCGCTGCCGTTGGGCTTTCAATCGCATAAAGCAGCCATTCGTCCATTTTGAATGGGCGGTGGAACCAGATTGAGTGGTCAATCGTCGCCACTTGAAAATTTGGCGTCATGATAGAGACTTCATGTGGGTGAAGCGCCGTCACTAAGAATCCCCAATCCGATGCGTAGGCAAGCAGGTATTGGTGGATCAAGTGGTTGTCTGGCATCGCGCCATTCGCTCTTACCCAAAGGTATTGTTTCGCTTCCGTCTTCTTAGGTTTCAGTGGGTTTACCACCGTCACCGGACGCATCTCAATCGGCTTTTCGCCACAGAAGGTTTTGCGCAGTTTCTCTGGTAAGAATTCCGCAATGTGGCTCGCTAATTCAGTTTCTGAGGCAAAGTTCTCTGGTCCCGGAATATCAGGCATTGAAATCTGGTGCTCAAACCCTGGCGCATCGCCATGATAAGAAGCAGTGAGATAGAAAATAGGGCGGCCATTTTGAATCGCTTTTACACGGCGTGTGCTAAAGCTGCGTCCATCTCGTAGGTTCTCAACATCGTAAATGATTGGCTTTTCAGGATCGCCGGGAAACAGAAAATAACTGTGGAACGAGTGAACACTACGGTCGTCTTGAACGGTATAACGAGCAGCAGAAAGCGCTTGTCCCAATACCTGACCGCCGTATACCTGTGGTAGGCCTAGGTTCTCACTTTGCCCACGGAATAAACCTTCTTCCAGTTTTTCTAGCTGAAGTAAACTTAGTAATTCTTGTAAAGGTTGACTCATCGCCAGCATTCCTCTTCGTAAAATGGGTGTCAGATTATGGTGTTAATCATTTAGCTTAGTCAGATATCTGTCAATAAATCATAGGGTTTCAAGACAGAATATGAAAGCTCTCTTATAATTGGTGAGTAGATTTGCCGAGTCCGGCAAACATGTTGAGAGAAATTGAATATGAAAAAGGCTCTAATTCTTATTACGTCTTTAGTATCGTTTGGCCTACTTGTTGGTTGCCAAGCAACATCAGAAACGAGCGCTTCTCAAGAAGTGGTTGCAGAGAACACTCAAGTGATTTCAGGAACAGTAAGCTACCGTGAAAGAATTGCATTGCCAGAGAATGCAGTGGTTACCGTTACGCTAGAAGATATCTCACTGGCTGATGCACCATCGACGGTTATCGCAACTCAAGAGTTCACCACAGACGGTAAGCAAGTACCGTTCGCATTCGAGCTGAGCTACGACAACGACAAAATTAAAGCTAACCACCGTTACAACATGCGCGCATCGATTCATGTTGACGGTAAACTGCGTTTCATAACGGACACGATTAAGTCAGTAATTACTGATGTAGAAAATACACAGCAAGCAGACCTACGTTTGGTTGGTGTTCGTTAATCAGAAGTCGATGCCACTGTTAAGGCATCTTGATTGGCTTAACTTAGCCAGTTGAATCAGCGATTAGTGGCAGCTCTAGGGCTGCCATTTGTATATTCTGAGTTTGATCTTTCCTGCATCACTCACCTCAATCCCTTCTTTAACCAAATGCTGCTTTTGTCGGTCGAACGAATCACCCTTTAAAGAGATTTCACCCTTGCTGTTTATCACTCGATACCAAGGCAGTTTGCTACCTTCTGGCAGGTTACCCAGCGCTTTACCAACATGGCGCGCATAGCCCGGAAATCCTGAAAAACGTGCTATGTCTCCATAAGTTGTTACTTTTCCATATGGAATTTGGTGAATCACAGCAAAGATTTGGCTCAAAAATTGGTCCATACTAAATGTTCCTAGTTCATAAATACCAATCACAGTAAGTAAGTGTTCAAAAATAGCGCAGGGAAAAAGCTTGAGAGCAAGGCCGCTCTTTTTGATAAGAAGTTTTGATAAGTAGTTATTCTACAATCAAAAAATCTAACGAGGTTATCGAGTTTTTTAACAAGCTAGGGTGACCAGTTAATTACTACGATTGGTATGGTACCACGGATCGGTAGAAGGAGAGGGCTATGGTATTTACAACGTTTCAGTTCTTGATCACCACATTATTAGCGGTTGTTTGCGCGAGAGCAATCAGTTTAAGTGAGGGAGATATCCCGGTGCTTGCAATGGTAATTCCTGCTTTATGGATTTTACCGCAGGGGGGCATAGCAGGATTAGCTTTGCTTGTTTCCATGACCACTTATGGTCTAACCCTTCCTTTGCAGCCTATCACGCTGTCTGTCAGTGCGTGGGTACTATTCCCGTTATTGATGGTGGTCTTCTCAAGACGCAGTAGTTTGTCGGTCGTGATTATTTCCGGCTTGATTGTGACTACTTTGCAGGTCGGGATCATGGTGACACAATCAGCAGGCAAGCTTGAAGGTGTCCCGTGGGTTACCACACTTCAAACCTTATCAATCATCGTGATTTGGTGGGCGGCAAATCATCTTAAGCCTGCCAGCCGACACAGCTGGTGGTCATTAGGCTTAATACTTCCATTATGGATAGCCGATTTACGTTATGCCGCTTTGGTTGCCTTGTGTGTAACGGGCATCATGGCATCGATGGAAACGCTGACGCGCTTGAAAACCTTCCGCTGGAATAAACTACTGTGTTGGACACTGCCAACGGTCGGTTTTGCGGCTCTGGTGATTACTCCAAGCATCGAAGTACCGAGCCCAGTCTTTGTGGTGTGGTTGTGTCTATTAGGTACCGCGTGGATGACAGACTACATCATTCGCACAGAAGATAACGAAGACATCGATATCTAGTACTCCAGCAATCCAAACCTTCCAAATGCAGGTAAATGGTGAATTTACCTGCGATTTTCTAATGGTTTGAATAAAGGATAAGCACTTAGACCGCAATTGTTCAAAAATAGGGTGGAAGGGCTTGCAATGGTTGCTGTGATGCTTAATAATCCAATCACTCTTTGAGGCAAGCCTCTTAGAAAACGAATCTATGGGGGCCTGGTCCTCCCGCAACAATAGCTCGTGAACTCGGTCAGGCCTGGAAGGGAGCAGCCGCAGCGAGTGACTTGTGTGCCGGGATGTGGCTGGGTTCCCACCCTTTATGATGTTTGCAAACTAAGTTAGCATAAATTGCAAAGAAGTTAGCAAATTTGCACTATAAGTCAGCATAGTCTATTTTTTGTTGTAGGTTTACAACAAAAGTGATGCGCACTATGTTCGACCAAACCAAAAAATCCTCTCACGTTCACAACATCTGCAAGTTCATGAGCTTGAAAAATGATGCTGTTGTTCGCACTCTCTCTGTTTTAGAGTTCGATTTTTGTTTCCATCTCGAATATAACCCTGATGTTAAAGGGTACATATCTCAACCACACGGTTTTTATTACTACTTTAATGGTCGCAAGTGTCGTTATACGCCAGATTTTTTAGCCGATAATCATAACGACCAATCTACTCTTATTGAGATTAAGCACTCAAGCCAGATTTTAAAACCAGACTTCAGGCTCCGATTTGCTGAAAAACAGCGAGTAGCACTAGAAGAACAAGGAAAACGCCTTGTTTTAGTGACAGAGAAACAAATTCGTATTGACCCAATATTTAGTAACTTAAAGCTGTTACATCGTTACTCTGGTTTGCATACCATCACTAAAGCGCAAAAGTCTGTTCTCGGATTTATACAACGTAGACAGAAAGTACAATTACGCGAAATCTCCGACCACTTAGGACTGTCTGAGCATGAAACTCTGATATCAACACTCTGTTGGCTATCGTCAGGGAGAGTTAATACTGATATTAGAAGCTCTGATTTTGGTTTGAATAGCTACGTTTGGTGTTAGGTATGACGTCAGATTTTGATGACGTTTTTGGTTTCATTGATGAAATGGAAGCTTCTGCCAACGAAGCGGAATTAGTAACCCAAATACCGAGTGATTTATTTGAAGAAGATAAATCGTATCTCCCTTCCATTGATACCTATCCTGTAAAAACTCAACAAGAAGTATTACGACGTCTTAAAGTCATTCAATTTACTGAAAAACGTCTAAAAGGTGGGTGGACAGAAAAAAATCTTGTACCGATTTTAAATCAGGTTGAACAAGAGCTAGGGCTATCTCCACCGAGTTGGCGAGTTCTTGCCGGCTGGAAGAAAATGTATTTTGAATCAGGGAGAGCCGTTCTTTCGCTCATTCCTAAACACGCCCAAAAAGGAAATAGAACCGTTCATGCAGATTCACAGTCGCTCATTGATGAAGCGATTGAAAAAAAATACCTGACTAAAGAGCGTTTAAGCGTTGCAGAGGCTTACCGCTATTACAAAAGCCGAGTAATTAAAGCCAATCAAGAAATAGTCGAAGGCAAAATCAAGCGAATTAGCCAAAGAGCATTTTATGACAGAGTGAATAGTTTACCACCCTATGATGTTGCAGTGGAAAGGTATGGAAAGCGATATGCAGATAGAGAGTTTCGTTCTGTAGGCCAGCAAATAGAGGCGACGAAACCGATGGAGTACGTTGAAATTGACCATACTCCAGTCCCTGTCATACTGATTGATGATGAATTGGATATTCCATTAGGTCGCCCATATCTAACCATGCTCTATGACAGGTTTAGTAAGTGCATCGTCGGCTTCAGCGTTAACTTTAGAGAGCCTAGTTTTGATTCCGTCAGAAAAGCATTATTAAGTACTTTGCTAGACAAGCGCTGGGTAAGCGAAAAATATCCCTCAATAACAAATGATTGGCCATGTCATGGAAAAATAGACTATCTGGTCGTTGATAATGGTGCCGAGTTTTGGAGTGATAGCCTAGAGGACTCTTTGAGACCTTTGGTGTCGGATATTCAATACAGCCAAGCTGCCAAACCGTGGAGAAAGACCGGTATAGAAAAGTTATTTGATCAACTAAACAAGGGGTTGGTTAACGCTCTGCCTGGAAAAACATTCACAAATCCCACTCAGCTTAAAGATTACGATCCTAAAAAAGAGTCTGCCGTTAGAGTTTCTGTATTTATGGAGTTAATACATAAATGGGTTATCGACCGCTATCACATGGACTCTGATAGTCGAGAAAGGAATGTTCCTTATCATAAGTGGAATGAATCGAAATGGCTTCCAAATTTCTACCAAGGACAAGCTGCGGCCGAGTTACGTATTGAGTTGGGGTTGTTAAGGCACCGGACGATAGGGATCGCTGGGATAAGGTTGCACAATTTATGCTATCAATCGGATGAGCTCATAGAGTATCGAAAATACAATTCGGTTAATTCACAAGGGAAACTCTTCGTCAGGACAAAAACCGATCCGTCGGACATAAGCGCTATCTACGTTTTTCTTGAATCAGAAAAGAAATACATAAAAGTCCCAGCGGTTGATAACAGTGGGTATACCAATGGACTTTCGTTGTTCGAACATGAGCGAATTCAAAGAGTGCGCAGGTTGAATACCCGAAGCCTCGTCAATGAAGAGTCTTTAGCCGATACCTATCTCTATATGGAAGCTCTTATTGAAGGGGAAGCTGAGAGAATGCGTAGTTCTAAAAACAAAAAGCTCACCCAACCTAAAACAGGGAACACTTCTAAGATTGCAAAATACAGAGATGTTGGCACGGAAGGACCTGGCTCAATCGTTAGAAAAAATGAAAGCAGTAATTCAGCATTAAACGTTGTTAGTACTCAACTATCATTGGACGATGATGATCTTGAAGAGATAGAGGGCTACTAATCGTGAATTTTACTTCCATGCAGTGTGAACAATTGAAAGCCTACGATAATTGTTTTATTGAGTACCCCGAAATTACGGAGATCTATTCGATATTTGACCAACTTCGCTTTAATCAATTACTAGGCGGTGAACCTGAGTCATTCCTATTAACAGGCGAATCGGGAAGTGGAAAAACCGCTTTAATCAATAACTACCTTTCACGCTTCAATACAGGAACGAGTTGGTCCAAGCAAACAGTCCTAAGTACCCGAATTCCTAGTCGAGTAAATGAACAAAATACTCTGACTCAATTTCTCGTTGATCTGGACTCAAAATCAGGAGGACGTTCAGTACGAAAGAGAAATGAAATTGCACTTGCTGAAGGAGTGGTAACTCAGTTAAAACGTAAATCTGTCGAGCTCATTATTGTTAATGAGATTCAAGAGCTTGTGGAGTTTTCGACTGCGGATGAAAGACAAACCATCGCTAATACATTTAAATATATCAGTGAGGAAGCCGGTGTATCCTTTGTATTGGTTGGAATGCCTTATGCTGATGTTATCGCGAAGGAGCCGCAGTGGAACTCTCGATTGAGTTGGCGCAGAGAAATCAATTATTTTAAATTGCTTCAGGTTGAAAGTGACGCGAAAAATACCAACACTCAATACAGTATTGATGCTAAACAAAAGAAACACTTTGCTAGATTTGTGGCTGGACTAGCCTCTAGAATGGGCTACGAGCCAACGCCAATACTGACTAAGAATGAAATTCTATATCCCTTGTTTTCAATGTGTCGTGGAGAGTGTCGAAGGCTCAAGCACTTTTTGAAAGATGCCATGATAATGAGCTTTAAAGAGAACAAAAGTACGTTGAACAAAGAAGTACTATCTAGGACATTTATACTGAAATTCCCCTATTTGGAGAACCCATTTGAATGTTCATTAGAACAGGTGATGTTAGAGCAAATAGATAAAGGTTCAGCGTACAATATGAGAGCGATTACAGCAGAGGATAGGATTCTCGCCCCCCGATTTACAGATGCATTACCGCTGAGTACGTTGCTAAGTACAAGTAGCCTGAAAGTATAAAACTGCGATGTTGATAACCAAATCATTGAGACGCTAGTTTTTCCAGCAACACCGCCTTCTCTTCATCACTCATTTTATCAATGGCGCACGCTAGCTCAGCGCTCAATTCGCTCCTACAGAAAAAGTAGTTTAGCGGCACATCTAACTCTTCAGCCATACGTTCAAGCGTACCAATATCAGGTACATGCCTGCCTTTCTCGTAATGATTCATACGACCGCTAGCAGAACTCTGCTCCATACCAATTTTCACCCCTAAATCTTTTTGGGTGATCTTGGCTTTTTTACGCGCAGCTTTGAGCCTCGCAGGGATGGGGTTGTCTTTTTGCACTTACACATTTCTTTTCAACCTTTAGATAACTTAGATTGTCTAAGTTTTACTGATTTTTGTATACTTAGCAATCCTAAGTTTTTATTGCCTGTAAGAGTCACATGAAGAAAGTAACCAGAATTAACCCTCACATGTTTAACCTATTGATTGAGAAAGGGATGGATAATTTCTCCGTCACAGACGCTAGGGATGCTTTGCTAAACAGTGCTTCAACCTTCTCGAGTAAGGACGACGCTCGAAAGTATGTTTATAAGCAACTTCTATCTTTTGAGGAGAAAGGCTGGCTTTCTGTTATTGGGGTTCGCAGAGACAAACGCTACCATCAAACTAACGAATTCAAAGCGCTCACAATTGAGCCTAGATCGGGTCGAAATAGGAAAGCTAAGGTCGACTCAACGGATATTCAAATTCCAGAGTGCTCTCTAAATGCACTAGAGCGAGAGAAGAAACAGCATGAAGGTGAGCTGGCGATTACTCTAGGCGAGATTGAGGAATACCAATCGTTGTTAGCGCGTTTCCCAAACAACAAGCAAGATATGCAGCCGCTATTTAATGCAGCAAGAGAACGCTCAGCCAAGCTATTAGGCAGAATTAATGCACTAACCAACTGGATGCAAGTCGCCCAAAGTAAGGCTCCTCAATGTTAAGAGCATGGCAAGCCGAGTGTGCAGATCAAGCTGTCGAGAAATTCACTTCAAACAAGCATTCACACTTCTTCTGCCAAGCGACTCCTGGAGCGGGTAAAACCGTTATGGCCGCCGAGGTTGCGAGTCGGTTATTTGAAATAGGCATGATTGACTTAGTGCTGTGCTTCTCGCCCTCTCTGACTGTTGCTGAAGGGATGCAAAAGACCTTTTCATGGAAGCTCGAATGTTCCTTTAATGGAGGTTTGGGTTCTCTTGGAGGCTCTTACACCTACCAATCAATCCGTTTTTTGGATGAAAACTTTTGGTACACCGTCAGCAAATATCGAGTTTTAGTCATATTTGATGAGATCCACCATTGTTCGTTTGATGACGAGGGGCGGTCAAATTCATGGGGGCTAGAAATTGTTTCTAAGATCCAAGGCTTTGCTCGTTACACTCTGGCGCTGTCGGGCACGCCTTGGCGTTCTGACCGACTACCGATCGTCATGGCTGAGTATTCCGACCCTGATGGTAAGGTTGTTTGCGATTATCAATACGGCTTGCAACAGGCAGTTGAAGATAAGGTATGCCGCCGCCCTAAAATCGTTTTAATCGATAATGAACACCTGAGCGTTAAGGCTGGCAGTGACAATCAACACTTCGCCTCTATTCTTGATTGCCTTAAACAATCCGATGTCTCTTACCAAAGCGTCATTCACAACGAAGACGCTATGAATTACATACTAAATAGCGGTTGCCAAAAGTTAGAGCAGATAAGGCAAGAGTCCCCAAGTGCTGGAGGCTTGGTGGTCGCCTCTTCTATTAAGCACGCTAAAGACATTCAAAAGCGACTTGTTGAGCACTTTAATCAATCAGCATGCATAGTGACTTATCATCACGATAATCCGTTAAATGAAATTGAATCTTTTCGTCATTCAAGCGTTCAGTGGATAGTCAGTGTTGGGATGATAAGTGAAGGAACGGATATTCCAAGGCTGCAGGTTTGCTGTCATATGAGTTCGGTAAAAACGGAGCTTTACTTTAGACAAGTCCTTGGAAGGATATTGAGAGTTAATGATTCACCCAATCAAGAAGCCTGGTTGTATACCTTTGCCGAAGAAAGTTTGATTGGGTTTGCTGAAAGAATTGAGCAGGATATTCCTGATAGCTGCATGTACATTAAACAAGATAACAACGTACCGAGTGGTGTTGATGAAATACGCCTGCAGTCAAGCACTGTATCGGAAAGCGTTCAATCTAATCGACCCCAACCAAGCTTACTTAGTTGGGGAGAAACTTCAGATATGATGAATTCAAATAATGCAGGGTTCACTTTAGCATTTGATGAACTGAGGTTAGGCCAATTTAAACAGCGAGTGATCGCTGCATTTATCTAAATAGATTCCGCTTCAATCTCTTTCAGTGTTTTGCCTGTAGCACTTCTCCAGTAATCGGGTCCGCTGTAAGGGTAACCAAGTAGTACTGCGGCGGCTTGAGATGCTCTCGGCTCCAATAATTTTTGCCCTAGATAATCAATAACATTACCGCTCGGTGATCACAGACATAGTAGACACGTTTGCAACAAACTTTTGGACAAAAATCAGTTTCGGAAAATCGAACATTAGCAAACCATGAATAAATACAGATATGGCAAATAGCAAAACTGACGTGTAGGACGCACCGAATGATGTGTCGAAACCTCTGCCTTACGAAGGCCGCATTCGCCTTGAGAAAAGCATCAAGGCTGCCATCTTTCTAGAACACATCGCACAATTTATTTATATAGGGGCTCGGGCGTGTTCAACACTTAGGAATTAATGCTGGCTGCGCAAAGCTAATCCCCCTGCTTATTTGTTATCACTGTTGTTTTGTGTTGCTTCTTGGTTTACAGTGCATCTCTGGTATTGTACCAAGGGGGTCACTACTCCCAATAAGTAATCTAAAGTCATTTTTACCATTTTCAATTAGGAATTCAGGCGAAATAGGTAGCCCGTTAAAATCCTCAATAGCAGCCCAAAGTAATTCCTCGGCTTCTACCGCAAAATCAGTCTCAATATCTAAGTCATCTGATGCAGCCAGCTGTTTCCCCTTACCAGCATGTTTTAAAGAATTATAAGCTTGTTTATTGAACCTCATTGTTCCGCTAAATACATCTTTCCGTTCTTGTGGGCTGAGTTCACGACCCAAGCCATATTCTCGTATTCGTATAACTGTCTCAGCGGACTTTTCATGGGCAGTTTGCTTTTGGTTTTCAGAAAGCAACGGGTTAGTAATACCTATAGATGCCCCAGCTAATAGTATTGACTGGATGTAATCTAAGTCACTTGTTGCCGTCTTAAATTTATTTATTGCTTCTTCTAGCATATCTGCGGCAATGAGTCGTTTATCGTATTTTTTTTCCATATTTGTCCTTGTAGTTATCAAAGCTATCAACTGCCTAAATCATTGTGCCGTATACACTAAAGCAGATTCCAACTGAAAATACCAAGCGTCGAGAATTCCTCTCAAACGCTTGTTAGCAGCTTGATGCAATCGCAGTGACAAGCTTTTTAATACGTTTATAAGAGTTTGGTAAATTTTGATTACTAAGCTCTCGAAGTGTATCGAGCATTTTATCTAATTTTTTTGCAGCCTTGTTCCTTTCTTCAAGGATAAACTGCCTATTGCTTTGCTGATCTGTAAGACTCAACAGTTCAGACATTCTCTCGACAGCTTTATCCGAGCATAATAAGTCCATTTCTAAATTGTATTTCATACAAACTAGGTTGTTTTTTTCGAATACGTCTAGCGCTTTACTGTGGTTTGACTTCATGCAATTTAGGATTGTGTCTCTGTCACTTTTAGCTGGTATCAACTCTTTTAAGATAATTCCAGATTTATACTCGTATCGATACTTGGGTAGCCCCTGACCATCTCTACTAAGATTAAGCTCATCGTTCAGGTAAGGGATGAAATAGTCTTTGTCAAGAATTGCCAAGTAGGGTATTTCTAGTTTTTTCACTATATGGAATGGATAAGATAGATTCCTTACCCCGTCAATATTAATCAAGCTAATCCCATATAGGTCTAAGTCAATTCCTGCACGTTCAGCAAGAACCTTAACAACCTCGGCATCATTTTTACTTTCCACGAAAATCACATGATTCGCATAGAAAAAATCACTATTCCGATATAAGTGAAACTGATAGTACTTGAACTCTTCTAAGTCATAGTCTTCAAAAAAAGTCGAAGGCAATTTAAGTAATCTTGATTTAAATCCCCTCGTGGAATCGGGCACTTTCCGTACTAATGCAATATTCAAGTGATCAATATTGTCAATTAGAACTGTAGAATGTGTGGTAAGAATTACTTGAGCCACATCATCATCATCTGATGATCGGCTAATGGAGTTAATAAGTTCACGCTGAGCTTGTGGGTGTAAATTAGTTTCAGGTTCTTCCAAACCAAGTATGATATTTTGGTGTCTAAGATTTGCTAGAACTCTATGAAGAGCGATAATAGTTAGACTTTGCAATCCTGTACCACAGTCGTCTAAATAATGATCAAGCCCTAATTCATCGATGTGCATCTCAATGCCATTCAAGAATGACATAAAATTCGAATTCTGATTAAAACTTAGAGAAAAATTAAATGTATGCCGAAGCGAATAGTAACCTTCAACTTCTTTGGCGATTCTCTTTAAAGCACCATTTTCAAGATACTCAGCTGCTTTTCTGAATTTTGGAGTTAGTGTGTCTCTTTTGTGTGTCTCTGCTTTAAGATATTCTTCAACTAAGTTTTTAATTAGTGCGTTTTCTTCCCACTTCAGCTGATCAGGGTTTCTATTTGGTGGGATATATATAAACGCTATATTTTCTTTTATCTGTTGGATTAGCTCGTCAGGTGCAGAAATAAACTTGCCTTCACTACGATATTTGTAAGATATCCTTCGATTTGAAGACGAATAGGTTTGCTGGACTTCAAGAACATCACCATCTCTGTAAGGTTCAAACTTATCTCCGAGGCTTCCAAAAGTTACTGCAATTTTGGGGATGGACTTAGTGGTATACGCATGCTTTCCTTGAATGTATGAGTGCTCTTCACTCTCAGGGTTAAAAAATGCATTTAACGCACGAATCACTGCAGATTTACCACTATTATTTTGTCCTACTACAGCATTAATATCGCTGAAACACATCGAACATTGATCGATTGACCTAAATTTCTTTATATCAATTTTTGTAATTTTCAAATTCCATACATCCTTGCTGTGAAGTAGTTGTGGTTGCTAACGCTTATTAGACGACAAATTGTCGCTTTTCATCCTTCGGTGGTGCAGTCATTTTCATATTAACTCAACTGATAATCAATAAGTTATACCATATGAAGTGAAGTTAGACTGCAAGATGTCTCCTAATGACGTGAGGGAACGGTTATCAAATCATCAATAACTATAGACATGAGAAAGGTTGCTTAGCTGAGTGTCTGATTGGTGTAGATCAGCCATCGTTGCCCACAAGTTAATGTAGAATGTTTTGGGCATTGTGAAGTAACGGATTTATTATGGACTACAACGAGCTTGAAGCCTTTTCTCAAAAAGCAGATGAGTATCTGTTATCAGGTAAGGTTGAAGAATTAACGGTTTATTTAGAGCAATATGCAGATAAAGAGCACGAGTTTGAATCTGTATGCATATTTCGGAGCATTCCGATCAGTCATTTCGGGATTATCCGATCACCCATTTCGGTTTAAACCGATCACTGATTCCGCGATTATCCGATCACTTTTAGCCTAACTCCGAAATCGGTGATCGGAATAGCGAAAACCGCGATCGGAATGCCCGAAATCCTTCCTTTTTCTCTTTTAAATCAATAGCTCGCTATTCTTTACTTCTTAAACAAGAACGTAAGGAAGCGACAATGGCCAAAAAGAGAACTCCAATGAACAAAATCAAAGAGGTATTACGCCTTAAGTACGACTGCGGTCTCTCCAATCGTGGTATCGCTTCTTGCCTGAAACTCGGCCCGTCCACCATATCGGAACTCCTTACTCGCTTTAAACAAAGCCAACTTGGCTGGCCTCTACCCGAAAGTTGCAGCGATGCTGATCTCACGCAAGCGCTGTATCACGGCAAGAAAGCCAGTCGCGATAAAGTCATGCCAGACTTCACTCAATACGCAGTCGAACTCAGACGTAAAGGCATGACAAAGATGTTGTTGTGGCAGGAATACCATGAGCAATATCAAGAACAAGCTTACGCTTACACTCAGTTCTGCGAGCACTTCACTCGTTGGTTCAAAACTCAAAAGCGCAGCATGCGCCAGCTCCATGTGGCAGGTGACAAGCTGTTTATCGATTACTGTGGGCCTCGGCTTCAAGTGGTCAACCCTGATACAGGTGAAGTGCGCGAAGCAGAAGTGTTCGTGGCGACCTTAGGTGCGTCCAATTACACCTATGTTGAAGCCTTCCCGAGTCAAGGTAAGTCTTACTGGTTAGAGGCGCATGCCAATGCGTTCGAGCACTTCGGTGGTGTACCACAGCTCTTGGTTCCCGATAATCTACGTAGCGCGGTCACCAAAGCCAATCGTTATGAGCCGAGACTTAACGACAGTTATCAAAAACTGGCGAATCACTATCAAACCGCAGTGATGCCAGCTCGCCCTTACAAACCGAAAGACAAAGCCAAGGCAGAGAATGCCGTGCTCCTAGTGGAACGCTGGATCATGATGCGACTACGACATCAAACCTTCCATACCTTCAAAGAGCTGAACCTTGCCATCCGTGAGCTTATGAATGACTTAAACGAACGTGAGATGAAACAGTATGGTGCGAGCCGCAAAGCGCTGTTCGACAAACTCGATAAGCCAGCGTTAAAGCCGCTACCTAAGCAGCGATACCTCTATACCGAAACCAAGCGAGCCAAGGTTGGGCCTGATTATCACATAGAATATCGCCGCCACTACTACTCGGTGCCACATCAACTTGTTGGTCACCATGTCGAACTGGAAGCCTCCAACCGTCTGGTGCAGATCTACCATCAAGGTAACTTGGTAGCCCAGCATCCACGCAGCCAAAGAGAGCGCGGAAACAGCACCCAACCAGAGCACATGCCGAGTAATCATCAACATCAGAAGTGGTCGCCTGGACGCCTGCTCAACTGGGGAGCCAATATCGGCCCAGCCACACGAGAAGTCATCAATAAGATGCTCTACTCCAAGCCTCATCCAGAGCAGTCGTATCGCTCCTGCCTTGGGCTGCTCAATCTGAGTAAAGCGCATGGCGAGTCGCGCTTAGAGCAAGCCTGTAAAGATGCGCTGATGCTGACAAAACCGAACTACACCTTCATCAATAATCTGCTGAAGAACAATCGTGAAGGACAACTGAGCAAAGACAACACGAGCACGCCGAACCTTGTTCATAGCAATGTCCGTGGCCCGAACTGTTATCACTAGGAGAAATACAAATGAACGCACTGAACGACCAACTCAAAACCCTCCGCTTGAGCCATGCAGTGAAAGCGTTAGAGCAGCAACAAGAACAACTGAGCACCTACGCAGAGCTGGACTTCGAGGAAAGGCTAAGCCTACTTCTGGAAAGTGAAATCTTGAATCGCAATCAGACAAAAATCCAACGCTTAAAACGGCAAGCCAAACTGAGAGTGGATGCTCAGCCGAGCCAACTCATCTACAAGGAGGGACGAAATCTCAATCGTAAACAGATGAGCGAACTTCTAACGGGCAGTTATCTACATAAGCACCAGAATATCTTGATCACAGGCCCAACAGGTGCTGGCAAAACGTATCTTGGCTGCGCACTGGCAACCAGTGCCTGCGACCAACAACACACGGTCAGATACTACCGATTAACTCGCCTGCTTGATGACCTGACCGCAGGTCGTCTGGACGGTAGCTATCAAAAGCAACTTCAATCGTTGGCTAAGAAAGCTCTACTAATCCTCGACGACTGGGGGATGGAAAAGCTAACCCAAGAGCATGCAGGTCACTTATTAGAAGTGCTTGAAGATCGTTACCAAAACAGCAGCACGATCGTCATCAGTCAGTTACCTGTAAAGGAGTGGTACAACATGATCGGTAACGCCACTGTCGCAGACGCTCTAATGGATCGGCTGGTACACAATAGTCATCGAATAGAACTAGGAGGTGAGTCGATGAGAAAACTGGCGCAATCCGATCACTTAGAGTAAAAATAGGAAGAGAGAAAAACGGCAGGATCAAGTGATCGGAATAAACCGAAACGAGCGATCGCAATCACCGAAATACGCAATCTGTACATTGTGAGTCTCAGTATTACTATGCTCTTGGAAATTGCTATTCAGCAATGTATCACCCAAGTCATTCAAAATGGTATTCACCAGAATCCACAAAAGTAGCTGTTTCTTATCGTAAGGCATTATCAAAGGTAAATGAGTTAGAAGTCGATCCTAATACTGTCCAACTAAAATCTATGATATGCACAAATTTAGCTAATCACCTTTCTTCACAAGGTCGTGCGTTGTGTTGTATCGAGTTCTATGACGAAGCGATAAGGTTAAATAACAATCCAGTAGCATACGTTGCAAAAGCACGTAATGAACTGTTTATAGCTGAATCTTTGTATGATCCAGGTCATCAGCAATACCATTACTATAAGGCTGCAAAGCTATTAGACGAATTAAAACCTTACGAGAACCAACTTGAACCAGAACAACGGGCACCAATCGACAAAGGAGGAATTTTGTATGATTTCAGCCAATGGTTTCACTCTCATTTTTCATTTGTCGATTTCGATTATTTCAAAAGCTTCAAGGAAGAGTTCAAGTCTGAAGAGCAACAAAGTTTTTTGAAGTGGTGTGGTGATCATAAGTTATTTCTAAACGACTTGAATGACGTTTGCCAAGACGAAGTCGTTTATCAAGACGTATTGGCTCTGTCGTCATTTTCAATCAATATAAATCCAATCTTAATCGAATCAGAAAAGCTCGCTTACCATGTTAATTATGACGAAATAAAGAATGATTATTGTTACGCTCGATACTTAATGTATCAGGCACTGATGATTGAAGATGAAGAAAAACATTATTTTAACGACACTTACAAACACGTATATGGTCATTGTGGTAACTTAGATAATTTAAAAGTGAGTCATTTAAAGTCATCATTCAAGACTCTTTATGCGCTATTCGACAAAATAGCTTACTTCTTGCACCGATTTTTTGATTTAAATGATATCTCGAAAGACAACAAAATTTATATAGATAAATTGTTTAGAAAATTAAACGGAAAATGGAAACCTAATGATAAGTTGGAGGAAGGTAACAATTTCTTTATCAATGCATTGTTTTTCATTTTGCAAGATTTACGAGATGTAGAAGGTCATGAGTCTGTTTCTCGTTGGGTTGACCCAGATACAAGGGCATTTTCTGAGATTAGAAATGCGATTGAACATAGATCGTTGATTATCGTTGATAGTGAGATTTATGATTTATCAGTGAACTACAATTCTTATGCCAAAATGAAATCAGAAGATATGGATAATCAACTTTCTGAGTTAGTGGGTAGTTTGGAAGGTATTAGTAAATCGATTTCGCTTGCACGTAAAAAGAAAGATAACGATAAAGTTTCTGAACTGTTAGAGCAACGAATTGAACTTGAAGCGCAGTGTGAGAAAATCAAACATAAAAAATATGAAAAGCAAAAGCTATCAACTCATACTCTTCACGTGTCTGTTGAAGAGTTCGAGAGACGATTGTTTACTTTGATTAAGCTTGTAAGAAGCTCGATTATGTATCTCTCATTAGCAATTAACTTAGATGCCAACGTGAAAAAGGCAAGCGAAAAAGGGTTTTATCTTCCCTTAGAGATTCCGTTGAAAGATTAATTGTAATAAGGGGGGGAGCGTAACGCTCAATCGAAAGCCCGTACTGCCTAGCGTCCAAAGTGCGAATTACAGAAGTTGCCGCAAGTTTTTGTATAACTCCGGCGGCTTCGGGACAATACGATTTTTCAAACTACATACACCCAAAATAAGCTAGGTCTGACTCTCTTTCATCGGATTAGATTTGATAGGGAAAAGCACGCCTCTAAAATATGTAGAGTATTTATTCTAACGAGTTTTGGGGCACAGGCTTTTCAGGAGAAAAGCCTGTAGCAGCTTCTATCTGTCAGCAGTCTGTTTTCTCTGACAACCTCAGAGCGTCCTCTAGCTCAACGCCAAGGTATCGAATTGTGTTATCAAGCTTCGAGTGTCCAAGTAAGATCTGTACAGCCCTGATGTTTTTCGTTCTGGCATAGATTAAAGTGGCTTTGGTGCGACGCATGGAGTGAGTACCGTAATAGTCAGCATTCAATCCAAGTTTTACAGCCCAGCTCCTGATAATTGCTCGATAGAATGAGTAGCTGATAGGTTGCCCAGAGCGGCGGCTACTCGGAAATAGAAGACTGCTTGCCTCTAGGGATGCTGCAAAAATCCATCGGCTAATACTTTGCTGTGTTCTTGGTGTAATCTCATAGTGGACATCGGTGCCCGTTTTTTGCTGGGTGCACTGAACCCTGTCATAGATAACTCCTTGCGAAGAAACATCGTAAACGTGTAACTTTAGCAAATCACTCGCTCTTAACTTGCTATCTATAGCTAGGTTCAGTAACGCGAGCTGCATCAAATCGTTTTCAATCTCCAGCCTAGTTCTGATCCGCCAGATCTCTTCAAGCTTAAATGGCCTTTTGATGCCACTGCATTTTCCAGAAGATGACTTTCTCATGATGACCTCCTCTCAGTGTTTGTGGTCAACATGAAGTTTGGCAATCATATTTTATAGGGGATGGGTTAGCTTAAACGCCTATGGGAAAAACGAGTTATCACCCTTCCTAAATTAGCAAATAATGAATCCCCCTTGTGTATAGAAAGCCGCTTTGCCTAGTGCTGATCGTGTAGGCTAGGTTTGTACATTACGAATCATCAGAGCCTACAGGCTCCTTGTACATGAGACGTATCTAGTTAAAACGTAACCCGATTCGCTTTTTCTGAAATTCTTTGATTTGTTGGATGGTTAAGGTTCGCTTCTGTTTGTTTTTTATTTGTATATGACATAACTCAAGCGTTAGTCCGAAAACCATCGCAAAGTACACATAGCCTTTATTGATATGAATGGCTAAACCTTCCGCCATTAGTAGTCCGCCCAATAAAACCAAAAACAGTAAAGCCAATGTTTTAAATCCAGGGTAACGAGTAACTAAGTCGTTGATTTTTTCCGCCGTTAAAATCATAAAAATCGCAGATGTCAAAATAGCGGCTATCATAACTGGCACTTCAGATGTTAAACCAACGGCGGTTATGACTGAATCCATAGAAAAAACGGCATCTACCGCCACAATCTGGAGAAGTACGACGGCGAGTCCAGTCCTAGCTTGAGTCGAGTATGACGATGGTGTATGCCTTAACCACGACCAAAGTTCTTTCGCACTTTTAGCCAACAAAAAGCCACCACCCAATATCATAATAATATCTCGTCCAGTAAACGTGATGTGGGTGAAGCTCAGCAAGGGATTAGTCAGAGACATCACCCCCGAAATAGAAAACACAAGACCTATTCGCGTTAACACCGCCAGAGCAATACCTAAATTACGTGCAACTTTGCGTTGCTGTGCTGGGAGTCGTTCACATAGAACAGAAATGAAGACGACATTATCGACACCCAAAACAATTTCAAGGATCAATAACGTTGCAAATACAACCTAGATTTCAGGTTGTAGAAAGAGCTCTAGCATGTGCTTATCTCCTTAATACAAGAAGACAATGAGATAAAACGGCACCTAAAGGGGTCGTCCATAGAAGTCATTTACCTCTCTGTTTAGAAATGGAATAAGACTAAGCATTCGTTTTAATAACGCTAATTTTTTAATACGCTATCTGTTTTATTGGGGAGCTCGATATTTAACATCGGATGTTTATGTGGTAATAACTGGATGTCATTAGCAAGCGTGCAAAACTGTTCAAAACTGATAGGTGCTGAATGATTGACCTTGGATGTAGGCCAATCATCGTATCTCTCTTTGCTCATCATGAAGTGATGATTGCTTGAGGTTGGGTTGATCAATCGTGAGTGACTCGACCGTGTATTTCGATTAAGAGGAAAAGCCACCGTCGATCATCAAGTCAGCACCAGTGATGTAACCCGCTTCTGAGCTAGCGACGAATGCTACTAAGCTCGCAATCTCCTCTACTTGACCATAACGACCAAGTGCACCAATAGCTTTTACTGGCTCTGAAGTATCGCCATTGTCTGGGTTTAAGTCGGTATCCACCGGACCAGGTAAAATATTGTTGACGGTAATGCCTCTAGGGCCTAAATCGCGAGAGAGACCTTTGACCAATCCGGTTAGTGCAGACTTGCTCATTCCATATATAGAACCGCCAGCAAAAGGAATGCGCTGAGCGTTCGTACTACTGATATTGATTATTCTGCCATTATTATTCATGTGCTTCGTGGCTTCATGAATCGCCACAAACACACTTCGTACGTTGGTATTGATGGTCTTGTCCCAATCATCCATCGTCAAATTTTCAATACTGTCCCAGATCAGCGCACCTGCGTTGTTTACGACAATATCAATTTGACCAAGTTGTTCTATGGTTTCGCTGATTGCATTTCTGATATCTTCAGGTTTAGTGCTATCCGCCTTTATTGCGATGACTTTGCCACTTTGTGAAGTTAAGCTCTCCGCAAGCGCTTTAGCTTTTCCGTGGGATGACACAAATGTAAAAGCAACAGACGCTCCCTCCAATGCCAATCTCTCAACAATGGCGGCACCAATACCGCGACTGCCACCTTGGATAAAAGCGACCTTACCTTTGAATCTATTGAAGTTATTCATCATGTTTACCTTTATTGAAAAGTCGATGTAATCATCTCGTTGATGTACGCAGAATAATCGATTCACATCTGCTTATTAAGTCCATATAATGAAAAACATAAAGTCCCTGAAGGAATTAATTGATGTTAAAAAGCCAGTTTGTGGAAGTTCGTCACTTTGTCACCGTTGCGCAGTTGGGGAGTTTTACCCTTGCGGCCCAAGCGCTTGGGATGACCGGTTCAGCTTTAAGTAAAAGCGTTGCTCGACTAGAAAAGCAGCTAGGCACCAAACTCCTTCATCGAACAACTCGACGCATCGCGTTGACCAATGATGGGGATTCCTATTTAGCCGATTGCCTTAAAGCGATGACTATTTTAGAGGAAGCAGAGAAGCGCTTAAGCAATCAACAGTTATTGCCATCAGGGCGTGTGCGTATTGATTTACCCGCAGTTCTCGGTAGAAGAGCTATCCTACCCAAGTTGCTAGAATTAACGTCCAAGTTCGAGCAATTAGATCTATCTATTACCTTTAATGACCGTCCTACGGATTTAGTCAGTGACGGGATTGATCTTGCGATCCGCGTTGGGCATTTAGAAAACTCGGGCGATATTGTTGCACGTAAAATTGGGGAGCAAAAAAGGGTGATATGTGCCTCTCCCTCTTATTTAGCAACTCGAGCACCGATTACCAAAAAAGAAGATCTAGCCCAACATGATTGCATCGTCGGCTGGCCTATTGGACAAAGGCATAGCTGGCTACTGAGAAATGCGAAGGGGGCAACCGAATCTGTCGATATTTCAGCACGTCATGAGATAGCCGACTGTGAAGGCATTTTACAATCGGCTTTATCTGGTGCCGGTTTAGCTCAACTACCAGTATGGTTAGTGAAGCAATACCTTGATGATGGACAATTACGCCCTGTATTAGAGAAACTCAATGGCGAAGGAGCGCCCATCAGTATTGTTTGGCTAAAAACACCTTACATTCTGCCTAAAATAAGAGTCATCATAGATGAAATCATTGCATTATCGAGTCGTCATCCAGATATTTTTGAGGCTTCTTTGTAATGTTGACTAATCGAAGCATGACATTGGAGGTCATTTGGGTGTTATTGTGTTTTAGATAGTCCAACGATATTGAGGCCACTATCAAAGTTTGATGGTGGCCTAAATCATCATAAAACCTACATACTAGCTAACAATATTTACATTTGTCTTAGGTACCGCACAGCAAGCTAGGGCCATTCCTTTCGCCTTATCACTGTCTTCAATTCCAGGCGCATCGGGCTGGTAAACCTCTCCTGATTTCACCGTGACTTTGCAGGCGCCGCAGAAGCCAGCTCTGCAGTTATTCGAAATAGAAAGTCCTGCTGCTTCGGCTTGCTCCAGAACGGTGCGCTGGTTGCTTCCCTCAAACACGACACCATCAAGACTGATTTGAACCCTTTTCTCGTTCCTGTCCGTCACTCTTGCAACACCAAATGTCTCTTGATAGTACTGTTCTTCAGGCAGTCCACTCTCTATCATCAAGCGTTTTACACTCTCCATGAAACCACTAGGACCACATACAAAAACCTGACGCTTGTGAAACTCTGAAATTTGATTTAAATGAGTACGACTAAAATACCCCTTTTCGCCTATCCAACCAGTTGATGGATCGCTAAGGGCTATAGTCACAGTCACATTGGCGTGTTGCTTTTCTAGCATAACGAGCTCTTCCATGAATGGAATATCTGTTTCCGTCAAACATTGATGATAAAACGCAATATCACGAGTGTCACGTTGGTCAGTCAAGTACCGAAGTATGGATATCATGGGTGTCACACCGCTACCGGCAGAAAGCAGCAACAGCGGGTCCTTCGAGCCTTTAGTAATATGGAATGTGCCTTTGGGTTTATCCGCAATAATGGTATGGCCAACTTGTAAGTGGTTGAATAACCAGTTGGAGACTTCACCACCATTGACTCGCTTCACGGAAATCGACAAACGTTCTGGCCGAGAGGGGCTAGATGACAGCGTATACATTCGTTTGGTCAGTTTGCCATTGACCTTGATCTCAATAGGTAGGTGTTGTCCCGCTTTATACTCAGGCACCAAGCCATTTTTAGGCTCAAACCAAAATGTCTCGAAGTTTCTTGCTACAGGTTCTCTTTCAACGCAAATCAACTCTTGTTTTTTTGCGTCGAGATCTTCATAAAACTCCTTGGACTTATATTCAAGCACTTCGATAGCATCATTGATGGAGATAACACCTTCGTTTTTCGCTATAAGGTTTTGCCCGAAAAATATTTTGCCTTGCTCGTTGGCTCTAAAACGCGAAAAGGTTGTCAATGGCTCTTTACTGGCCCTAAACTCCCTATTTTCCAGATCAAGTGTCGTTAAAATGCACCGCTCACACGGTTCTACAATTTCAAATTCGACGTCACCTATCTTGATACGCTTCCATGAGTCTTCGATAAAAGGTTCGTCCGATTGCACCACGAGGTTAGTACGAAACTGTTCCATGGTGTGGGCTTCGCTGCTGCGTCTATTCAGCTCCGCTAGTGAGCCAGAGCTAATAAGCAAGATAGGAAAACCGTCGGCAAAGCTCACATTATGACCAAGGTTTTCTCTCATGCGGTTAGATTGCTCGCCAGTAAACAGTAACTCAACTCGCTTCCCTATCACTTGGCTAAACCAATCGTTCGCTTCATCGGTTGTTGTATAGGCGGAAAAGCGGTCTCTCCAAACACTGGCATCTGTAGCCTGCATTTTAAACGTAGAATAGTGTAACTTTAGCGATTCCATCCCAGGGTAAGAAAAAATGATGCCAGTAGACAGTAGACTGGAACTCACTTGAACCATATTGGGATACTGACGCGCCGTCACCATCGTTGGGTATTTAGCTAAGGCGGAAACCGCTTCGCCAGTCAGCGCCAGCATAAAGCGACGATCAAAAGCAAGGCCTTGCTTTTCAGTCCACGAAGAAGAGAGTGAAAGCCCGCCAATGGATTTGACTGGATAGATAGTGATTTGGGAAAGTACGGTAGGATTTACCACAATGTCACCCTTTATTATTGTGTTGATTGATTGAACCGCAAGCGACGATTTTAACGACCGAGCAAAGCTGATGGTTTGTCTTGTGAGGAGGTAAATTTGCTTCGCTGAATTAAGCATGAAGCGCATCAAAGCCGACGCATTCAATGTCATTTTTTCTTAGCCAGAGAGAAAACTCATCGCTGGTTAAAATCTTCCACTCTTCAACGCGGGCATGGGCATAGCTAGAGATGCCCTCTAGCTCTTCATTAAGCGTTCTGGCAGGGTGACACATCAATTCAATCGTGCTGTTAGGCATGCTGTCTTGATAAGCCAGCAACATGGCTTTGAGGTACTCAATATTAGCGCCATCGGCATGAAATCCCATATCAAACGCATCTGGGGTCGGGACCGATAACAATTTTTGACCTCGTATAAAGCTATCAATACGCCTGACGGGGAGGCCTATTTCATTGGCTGCTTGTGTAAAACCTATTTTAAGAGGGCGATAGGCGCCTGCAAAATGGTGGCTATCGATATGGTTGATATTAAAGCCTGCGTCCATAGCGGCGTGATATTGCGCTTTTAACTCTCTCGCCACTTCGTTAGAGGAGACATCTGATTTATTAAATAAAGTCTTTCTATCAAAAAAATGACCATTCTCGTCGACCAGTGTTGGAACCAATGTAGGATCTGAAATAGGTTGACCAGATGTCACTGTAAAATGCAGTCCAACTTCAGGAATAAGGCCACGTTGATAGAGCTGTGACGCATGAGCGACGCCAGGTTGGTTCATCATGATGGTGGTCGATTTTACGGTTCCGGCACGAAAACAATCCGCAATCCCTAAGTTCACCGACTCCGTCAGCCCAAAATCATCAGCATTTAATATAAGTTTCATCGTATCTTATCCAAGTTGTATTTTATCGAATCTTGTAATAGCTGTATCCGTTCCGATGCCCGTGTTGAGCCTTCCATCATCGACAACGTTGCGCTTCTTAATTGAGTCACCATTAACGTCCTTGTAATGTGACATTACACAAATTAATCTATAATGACTCACAGCTTCGGACAAACGAACAATACCTCTAAATGAATTAACTAGAGTAATGCATGAGTTCAATAACCAATCAACAACAGCAGCTTTCTCTGCTTCATACTTTTAGCGTTGCAGCGCGCCACTTGAGTTTTACCAAGGCAGCAGAAGAGCTCTTTCTGACCCAAGGTGGGGTGAGCCAGCGAATTAAAAAACTGGAAATGCAGCTTCAATTCAATCTATTCATTAGAAAAACCCGAAAGTTAGAGCTCACGCCGGAGGGACAAAGAGTTCTGAGTGTTTTGAACTCTTCATTTGAGTCCATATTTTCCACCCTTTCTGACATTCAAACCGGAGAGCTGACTGGTAGCTTGCATATAGCGACATCACCTTATTTCGCCTCTGCTTGGCTGATCCCGAAACTCCCTTCACTTCGTCAGCTATACCCCAATCTAAGCATCAAGCTGCAAACCAAACAAAATCAATCTGATTTTCAATTTGAGCCTTACGATGTGGCGATTTTTTATAGCCAAGGGCGGTACCCCAACCACTACAGTGAGCGACTGTTTTCAGGGAAAAGAACACCTGTATGCAGTGTTGATTACGCCGTTGAGCATGACCTTCACAATGGGTTGAGCGCTCTATCTGACGTTAATTTTATCCATAGAGGGGATACGAGTGCGTGGCAGTATTGGTTAGATGAGATGAATGTCGGCATCGACTGCGAAAAGCGATGTGATTTCTATAGTGATAACAGACTGGCGATGGAAGCAGCGGAATTATCGCTCGGTGTGTTTCTTGCTCGATATGAATTTGCGCTGCCTTTGATCCAAGCGGGGAGGTTAGTCGCGCCATTTCCACATATTGAATCAGGAAAGGGCTACGATTTGGTTTGTCCTAAAGGCATGGAAACGAGAGCAAAATTCCAAGCGTTTTCTCGCTGGGTACATTCTGAACTAGACAACGAATAATGCGTTCTCGTTGTATCGCGATATGACTGAGCACGAATCAACTCAATCGCCATTGTTCTCTGAATCTCTCCAACGCTTTAGACTCATCATCGCTCAAATGAAAAAATACCCTAGCGTTTACTCTAGGGTATGTATTAACAACAATGATAGGCAGTCTATAGCAGCAATGAAGACCGCAATAGAAACAAAACTCAGCTCAGTTTTGTAAATTATTTTTTATTCAGAAAGTCAATAACTAAAGGCTCTACTGTCGCAGGACACTCTTCTGGTAACCAGTGTCCACATCCTTGTATCGTTTCCCCTTGAACATTGTCACCGTATTTTTTTACCTGATTAAGGAAGGCATCACCCAGTCCACCGCCATTGCTGTCTCCTGGAATAACAAGTACAGGCATTTTTAACTTATGGTCTTTAACGATTTCTTTGTTCTGCTCTGCTGAGGTAGTAAATGAACGATAGTACTCAAACGCAGCATGTAAGGTTTCTGGCTTAGCATACGACTTTGCATACAAATCAAGCAGTTCGTCTGTAAATACTTCTTTATTGGTCGCATGTTTCTTGATGATATGAGAAAGAAACAACTTTTCCTTACCTTCAACAATGTTTTCTGCAAAGTTGTTTTCAGCAGTATAAAAACTCCAGTGCCACGTAGAGGCTTCACCTTCTGGAGTAAAAGACGGGAAAGTATAGATAGTATCGTCTGGAATAATAGAATCAAAATATATCACTTTCGATATATCGTCTTGGTGCTGTGCGATCATCGGGTACGTCATCCAAAACCCTGTATCATGTGCAACGACATCGAAAGGCTCATCAGGACTGAAGCTTTTCGCAAGACCATGAAGATAAGGATAAACATCTAACCCAGAATAGGTTGAATCTAATGGCTCAGACTGTCCAAGGCCTGGCATGTCGACAGCGACAACGCGATGTTCTTTAGCTAGCTTTGGCATTAGCTGATGCCATTCATACCATGTTTGACTATACCCATGGACCATAAGTACCAGAGGTCCACTTCCTCCTTCTACATAGTGCAGTTTCACACCATTGATTTCTTTAAAGCTACTTTCAAAGCCAGTAGGGATTGGAAACTCACTGTTCGCTTGACTCTGCCCATTACCCGCAAAAGCCATTGAGGAAAGTAAAATAACCGACATGGCTAAAAGTGTTTTCTTTCATTTTTTCATAAGGTTAAATCATCTCATAACGTGTTAAACCGATATGCACTTACACTAAATGGCATACCGAAGCAGAGCGCAAAATGTGTCATGGCATATTCGAGTCGTCAACTGGGTGTTTTTTAGCAAATCAACGTAACGGCTAAATTGTGTCCATTCATCACACCTTCTATTTATTGAAAGAAATCAGAGATTAAATCATTTAAAAACAGACACTTGTTTTGCTTTCTTCTGAGCTTAATGTTCAGTTTAACACGGTAAAAAAAACACATTAAGTCCTTGTGGGAATATGTATTAATAATTTAAGGGACTTAATTCGGCGTGTGTTATCCCCTATTATGCAATCCAACTTGATAATTACATTCAAAAGATTCTCGGTACCTCTCACTGAGACTTTGAGGTTCGATGTGACGACGAATAACCCTCATTGCCACTTCTGTTGTAAGAGTGACAGCGTGGTAAAACATGGCTATAGCCCTAAAGGCCACCAAAGGTATCGCTGTCTGAGTTGCTGTCGCACGTTTCAAGTGAATTATTGTTACGAAGCCTGCAAACCAGGCATTAGGAGCAGAATTATTGAAATGACCGCACAAAATCATGGAAAGCGGGCAACCAGTCGTCACTTGCAAGTTTCGTACAACACGGTTCTAAGCGCATGTCATCGGGATAAATAGAAGCTATTCCCCCCTTTGAAAATGCGAATTCCGATAATTCGCCGAATTCAATTGCATTGATAACGGCATTTTTATTGGACGAAAAACAACATTTTTGCGTCACCTATCCAAAGCATGGATTGAGTGTTCTAACAACAACCAATGTTAACGGTACATATATTCCATACGTTAATAATCATTTGAGTTGAAACAATGAAAAAACAAAGCTTATTTATTTTTGCTCTATCTTTAGCCGTTTTTGGCGTTATCACGACAGAGTTGGGTATTATCGGTCTTCTTCCACAAGTCATGAAAGACTTTAATATTGACGTACAAGAAGCAGGTCTGTTAGTCAGTGTTTACGCTGTTGTCGTGGCGGTGAGTGGACCATTTATTACATTATTTATGTCAGGGTGGAATAGAAAATACGTCTTAATTGGCATACTTTCCTTATTCGTGTTCTCGAACCTTGTGTACGCCATAACGCAAGATTACACAACCATGATGATATTTCGAATTCTGCCAGCCTTGATGCATGCTGTATTCTTTTCAGTTGCATTAGTAGCAGCCACTTCTATGGTTCCAGTTGAAGAACAAAGCAACGCCGCAGCAAAAGTATTCGGTGGGGTAGCGGTAGGTTTGGTCTTCGGTATTCCGATTAGTGCTTTTCTAGCTGAACAGTACTCTCTCGCTTATGCCTTTTACTTTGGCTTAACTGCTTGTGCCATTGCGTTAGTGAGTGTGATGTTCTTGATGGAAAGCGCGCCTGTAAAGGAAAAAATGTCATTCGGCTCTCAAGTGACTATTTTACGTAGCAAGTCCATGTGGCTGTCTTTATCGACTGTAATATTCGTATTTGCAGCGATGTTTTCTTCGTACAGCTTTATTACTCAATACTTAAGCACAGTAACGAATATGAACGGTACGTGGATTAGTGCCATGCTGATGGTGTTCGGTGTATTTGGTATCTTTGGTAACTTCATCTTTGGCAAACTACTTGGCAAAAACATGAAAAAGACCGTGATGCTTTACCCTGTCATACTTGGGCTTATCTTTGTTACCGTATACTTCATGGGTTTCTCATTCTCATTTATGGTAGCCATGGTCGCATTTTGGGGTGCAGTACACTCTGCTGGCTTGGTTGTGAGTCAAACATGGGTGATGGATAACGCCGGTGATGCGAAAGTTTTTGCTAATAGTCTTTACATCTCTTTTTCAAACTTTGGGATCACCATTGGCTCGATCGTAGCTGGATGGTTTATCGCTCAGTTCGGTGTAGAAAATCTATTCCTATCAAGCTTAGCATTTACGGTATTAGCGTTGATTAGTATCTTACTAAACCAGAAAAAAAGTCCCGCTATTAAACTTTCAGAAGTGAATTAATCCGCGAAAGTGCTGGCTTTCATGAGAGAAGCATAATCACAAAGGTCAGCACTATTTCTATTACTTGCTCATTCCTGATTGGATTAAACATGTTAGTCCAATCAGCCACTCATTTTGCATTAGATTACTTTATTCAAAGTGCATGTCGCTACTTTGAAACGTCTATTAGTTCTAACAAAGTTTGGGGCAGAATTTTCTTAGCTCTTTCGCATCATAGTTGTGATCACCAAGCGATTCTGTCGTATTTTGAATGAGTTCATAGGCATTTTTTCAAAATATGTTGGCCTCTATGGTTGCAATGCATGAAATATCTCCGATACTGAAACTTAGATATTCTAAGTTTTAGTGGTGGCATGTGAAAACGGATATTCAACTTTACCCTGACGAATCACTCGAAAGCTTCTTGTTGCGCTTATCGCAAGAACAAGGTTACGAGCGATTTTCTCATTTCGCCGAAGATATCTGGTTCGACACTATGGATCTGCATGGAGCGATTGCTGGTGCTTTCCCCTTAGAGCTCAACCGAGTCAATATCTACCACGCTCAAACCACAAGCCAAATGCGGGTACGGGTTCTTATCCATCTTGAGAACCAATTAAAGCTCAACAACTTTGGTGCACTGCGCCTAGCGTTATCACATTCAAAAGCTCAATTCTCTCCGCAATACAAAGCTGTTCATAGATTTGGTTCTGACTATCCTTATGCTTTTGTTCGCAAACGCTTCACGCCTATTTGCCCCTTATGTATTGGCGAAGCACCCTATATTCGCCAACAGTGGCAATTTATCTCTCACCAAGCTTGTGAACATCATGGCTGTAAGCTGATTCATCACTGCCCTGAGTGTAAGTCGAGGCTTGAATACAAAAGTACCGAGAGTATTGGCCAGTGTGAATGTGGGTATGAACTTCGAAACTCGCCAGTAGAGGATGCGCCAGAGGTTGAGGTGTTGGTCGCTCAATGGTTGTCAGGAAGTGATTCAAAACCCTTGGGATTATTGAAAGCAGAAATGACGTTATCTGAGCGTTATGGTTTTTTTCTTTGGTATGTAAATCGTTATGGCGATATCGATGACCTCAGTTTTGAGTCACTCATTGAATATTGTGGCTCTTGGCCAACGGCATTGTGGCAAGACCTCGATGCCTTGAAAGAGAAGGCAGAACTTGTGCGAGTAAAAGATTGGAAGAAGATGTTTTTCAATGAAGCTTTTGGTGCTCTGCTTAAAGATTGCCGTCAGTTACCCAGTCGGCAGTTGAGTCACAATATAGTGCTTGCACAGATGTTAGCTTACTTTACAAAGCTAATGGCAACAGTGCCCTCAAGCGGCAAAGGAAATATCGGTGATGTACTGCTCAGCCCCTTAGAAGCTTCTACATTGCTTTCTTGCACCACCGATGAAGTGTATCGGCTGTATGAGTTTGGTGAGATTAAAGCCGCGATCAGGCCGCGAATGCATACAAAGATAGCGAGTCATGAGTCGGCGTTTACTTTAAGAAGTGTCATCGAAACAAAGCTGACTCGAATGAGCTCTGAAAGTGATGGTTTAAGTGTATATCTACCTGAGTGGTAATTATGACGAAATTAAGTGGCTTATTAGCAATTGAAGACGAGGCAGTAAAGCAGTCTGCTTTAAAGAAGATGTTCATGCCCTATACGGAAGATGTCTGTGTTGAAGGGTATGAAAAAGAAGCATTAACGATCTTGCTTAATCTCAGTTCAAGCCATCAAGCGGATAGATGCTCTGATTGGTTGGATGTTGCTCGTGCTAAAAGGCATTTAAAAGCGACTGAGAACCTAGAGGCATCTCTTGATGAAATCAAATGGTTCCATACTCATAACCTCAAGTTTCCAGACTGCCGAGTTAAAGATCAGCGGATAGTTGCACAGCCTCTTGTGACAACCGAGGCATTTATTTCAAGCGCAGTATTAGAGCAACGCTTAGGGTGGGCGCATAACTCTGCAGTGTATCGGCATACATTGTGGTTATTGAATTCTTTTCGTTGGCAATCACAGTCCGCAAGTCTTCTTTCACTTATTCAGCAAGAAACCCCTATTT
The DNA here is from genome assembly GCF_041474215.1 of Vibrio sp. 10N.222.52.C12. Classification (NCBI taxonomy): domain Bacteria; kingdom Pseudomonadati; phylum Pseudomonadota; class Gammaproteobacteria; order Vibrionales; family Vibrionaceae; genus Vibrio; species Vibrio sp. 10N.222.52.C12. The sequence goes on along the minus strand of NZ_JBFRTR010000113.1, from coordinate 9,202 downwards.
GGCTCGATCTGCTTAAAGAATTTGGTTTGGGTGTTAAGTCACTTGATCGCTTAAAACACACAATTGAAGAGAAACTTCCTGATAATAGTTTTCCTGACAGTGTCAGCACTTACAGCAAGCAACTGCGGTTTCCATGGGGGGATGATTATATTTCGGTGACCCCAGTGGTCAGCCATGCCATTCAGAGCGAGTTAGAAGTGAGATCGAGAAGTCGAGAAAGTAAGCTTAGCTTTGTGTCTTTGTCACTGCCGAATTCTGCAAGTATCGGGAACTTGTGTGGCAGTTTAGGTGGGTATATGAAAGCCCTAAATTACCCGCTAGACGTCAAACCAGCGCAGGGTGGGACGTTAACTGAAAGTCGCAAAAAGAGTGGCCGCTACTTTGATGACTATCAGGTAACTAACGCCAAAATTTGTCAGGTGTTAAATCACTTAATTGGATCCGAACCATCAAAAACACAGAAGCAAAGAGAGAGCGCTCGTAAGGTTAGAAGTAAGATATTGCGAAAGCAGATAGCCCTGTGGATGCTCCCATTAATTGAGTTAAGAGATATCGTTGATGCTGAACCCAATCAACAGAAATTGAAACATGATGACACTTTAGTTCAATCCTTTTTGTCGCTACCAGAATCGGACCTAGGCTCTTTAGCTAGTGAGTTAAATCGTCGCTTGCATCTCTCGTTTCAGAATAACAAGTATGCTGCGAAGTTTGCCTATCATCCTAAGCTTATGCAGGTCGTCAAAGCCCAAATCGTATGGGTACTTGAACAACTTAGTAAACCAAATGGCAATGAAGATAAGGTAACGGGTGAGCAGTATATCTATTTATCATCAATGAGAGTGCAAGATGCGGTCGCAATGAGTAGCCCATACCTATGTGGTGCTCCTTCTTTGACTGTTATTTGGGGCTTTATGCACCGCTATCAAAGAGAGTTTAATAAGCGAGCTAATTGTGATTCCCTGTTTGAGTTTTCGAGTTTCTCTTTTTATGTTCGAAGTGAAAATATTCAACCGACAGCGAAGCTTACCGAGCCCAATTCAGTCGCCAAAGCGCGAACGGTTTCTAACGCGAAGCGACCAACTATTCGTAGTGAACGATTAGCGGACCTAGAAATAGACTTAGTTATCAGAGTCCATAGCGACAGCCGAATTTCAGATTTTAAGTCCGCGCTTAAAACGGCACTTCCCGTTGCTTTCGCCGGAGGGGCATTATACCAACCACAGCTATCGACGCAGGTTGAGTGGCTAAGGACGTTTACCAGTAGGAGCGAGCTTTTCCATGTCATAAAAGGGTTGCCAGCATACGGACGATGGTTATATCCAAGTGAGAACCAGTCGAGTGATTTTGATGAGCTAGAGCGTTTTATTACTAAAGACGCTGATAATTTGCCAGTTTCTATTGGCTACCATTTGTTAGAACAACCAACTAAACGGCGCAACTCAATCACTGGTTGTCACGCTTATGTAGAGAATGCGATAGGACTTGCTCAGCGAGTTAACCCCATAGAAGTACGTTTTAGTGGAAGAGATCACTTTTTAAACCACGCCTTTTGGTCGATAGAATGCAGTAGCGAAACTATTCTTATAAAAAACTATAGGGATTAATCGTTTATGGAACTTTGCACTCAGCTGAATTACGTTCGATCACTCTCTGCTGGCAAAGCATATTTCTACCATCTTTCTAAAAGTGGTGAGATGTGTCCCCTTGAAGTTGATAGAACTAGGTTGCGCGCACCAAAAGGGGGTTATGCAGAAGCCTATAAAGGGGGCAAGTTTGTAAAAAAGAATGTTGCTCCACAAGACTTATCTTACTCCAATCCTCAGTTCATCGAAGAGTGTTACGTAAAGCCGGGTGTAGATGATATCTACTGTGCATTCCCGCTTCGAATTCGAGCCAATTCTCTAACCCCTGATATCTGTAGTGACGATGAAGTGCGCAGTAAACTTTCGTTACTGGCTAATACTTATAAAGATCTCAATGGCTATCAGGAGCTCGCTCATCGATACGCGAAGAATATACTGCTTGGCAGTTGGCTTTGGAGAAACAGAGAGTGTCGACAATTGTCGATAGAAGTGACCACCAGTGATTCGCAAACCTTGATTATAGAAAACGCAACAAGGCTTTCTTGGTATGGTCATTGGGATGAGGCTTCAGCAGAATACCTAGAAAAGCTCACAGCCTATTTGATGCGAGCCCTTTCTGACCCGACCGAATATTTCTACATGGATGTCAAAGCTAAAATTGGAGTTGGTTGGGGAGATGAGGTTTACCCAAGCCAAGAGTTTTTAGATAGCCGAGAAGATGGTGTTCCGACTAAGCAGTTAGCTACCGTCGAACTATTGAACGGAAAGGAAACCGTTGCGTTTCATGGTCAAAAAGTTGGAGCCGCATTGCAATCGATTGACGATTGGTGGCATGAAAACGCAGATAAACCATTAAGAGTGAACGAATATGGGGCAGATCGAGAATACGTTATAGCAAGGCGACACGTGTCCCATGGAAATGACTTTTACCAATTAGTCAGAAATACAGAGAACTGGATTGAAAGCATGACAGCTTCTCAAGTCATCCCAAATGATGTGCACTTCATCATGTCTGTCTTGATCAAAGGCGGCCTATTCAATTGCTCAAGTTCAAAGTCTAAAACGAAGGCTAAGTAAGGGAGAGCTATGACTAAGCGTTACTATTTCTTAATACGTTACATGCCTGCACAAGCCGACCATGAATTATTGGCAGGACGGTGTATATCCCAAATGCACTTGTTTATGGTCAATAACCGACAAGCCATGAATAAAATAGGTGTGAGTTTTCCGGACTGGAACGAATCTACAGTTGGCCAAACCATTGCCTTTGTTGCTGAAGATAAAGAGATGATGATTGGACTCGCTTTTCAGCCCTATTTCTCTGTGATGGTAAATGAAGGTTTATTTGAGATCTCCAGTGTTTGTGAGGTGCCTGACATTGCGGTTGAGGTGAGGTTTACCCGTAATCAAACGATTGGGAAAAGTTTTCTGGGCTCCAAGAAACGTCGAATCAAACGTAGCATGGCGAGAGCCGATTTCTCTGGTGATGGACAATCATTACCAGCCACTAATGAAGAGCGAATCATCGATAGTTTTCATCGAATCCCAATCTCCAGCGGTTCATCAGGGGAAAGTTATATTTTGTTTGTACAAAAGGAGTTTGTTAGAGAGCGCGTTGCAGCAAACTTTAATAGCTATGGTTTAGCCACCAATCAAGAAAGAAAAGGCACGGTACCTGACTTCAGTTTTTGACCCTTTTTTGAAATTTTTATTTTAGATATTTAAAAACAATGAGTTATAGACGCAATAAGAAAAAGGGTATTTTAGACTTTTGTGATATAAAACAAGTGGAATTAACAGCTTAGCGACTATAGTTAACAGTGTCCTGCCGCATAGGCAGCTAAGAATATGGACTGCTCGGGTCCCACAAGTGAATATGCGTGTCCTGCCGCATAGGCAGCTAAGAATAGGCCAGGAAGAAAGCAACCAACCTGCTGAACAAGCAGTTAAGAATCAAAACCATCATGTTTAGGCTTGATGGTTTTTTGTTGGGCATGTTGATATTAAACTGTTAAGACAAAATTTTTCCAAGTAGTAAAGTGAGTATGAGATGAGTGATGTTTTGAATATGGTGCATGAGACAGTAAACGACTTATACGAAAGTGGTGCTGTAGATCAAGCAACGTTAAACCAGTTTGAAAAGATATGTTTAACCGTAGCCGACGATGATGGTGGAGTACAGGAAAGTAAAGAAAGCTCTTAGTTATCGAATTTTGACAAGCCCCTTCGGTAATTAAGCGCTTGATGATCACAATACTAGCTTGATCTCAGCTAGCGCATTTTTGCCCCTTTTCTTTTTAGAGTAAAAGCTCGTTCATATGCCGTTAATGCGAATTTGCCCTACTAAAAGTTATCTGAATACAGAAAATCAAGAAGTAATGCATCACGTGGAAATCTAACTTATTATTTTTTAACTAAGCTATTGAATTTATGTTGAACCCTTAAAAGAAAGACCACATCATATACCCATGAAGTACGGCTAATCACCGTATCAAAGCGTTCTGTGTCCCGAGTAAGTTAGGAGCTAATTCTCAAATGAGCATTCAGTTAAAGCTGATTCAACTTCGAAAGAAAATTAGACTAAATAAGAAGAAAGTAATTGATGCAATCATTGCAGATCACTCAGCAGAAATGTGCATAATTTGTGGTTCTCAAGAGAAGTTGACTAGAGAGCATGTGATTCCTCAGTGGGTCTACAACCGTTGTACAAAACGAACTTTCAAAACAACAACTAACGACATTTCTCAGACTTACAATAAAACGACGCTACCAGCGTGCAAGGAGTGCAACTCGAATCTCCTCGGTTACTTAGAGAGGCATTTGAAGCATGAATTTGAAAAATTCGATGTTGGTAACCAAGGGTTCTCTCAAGAGACCTTAGAGTTAATCATTCTATGGTTAGAAACTTTAGAGTACAAATTTCAAGTGCTTGACCTTCGAAGAAACTTAAACAAGGTAAAAGGTGCAGACTACATTCCTTTTATTGGCAAAATGCCAATAGCAATGTTTCAAGGTCCTATGGAGACAAGTCCTTCAAAGGTTTTTTCTAACCTTCGTTCTGCATTGCAAGTATTGAGTATGAAATCAAAGGTAGACAGGCTTAACTCTCTTTGTGTTATCCATACCACGAATAATGACTTCCATTTCTTCCACTCTACGAATAATTATATCTTTATTGAACTAGCTGAGTTTGGTGTAGCATTTTTCTATTTTTACAAACGAACGTTTGAGGACAATGGCGTCGCTGCTGAGTCTGCAATGGCAATAGTCCGAGAAAACTATGCAGTAGCATAGGCATTGCGTTATTCACCTTAACAGAACTTTGATAAATCTATGGAGGAATAGTGGGCAGTAAAATTCCAGAAGCGATTCGAGCGAGTGGCACTTCGGTCTCAGCTTTGGGCTTTGAACAACAACCTTTTGGTAAACTATTTTGTTGCGTCGATGGATGCAGCGCAGAACTTAGCTTTGTCAAAAGACATAACAGAAAATATGAGTCAAAAACGGTAGAGATCGCTCCTTGTTTTAGGCTAAAGAGATATGAGCAACATAGTGTAGGATGCAAATTTGATTTGTCTGGGAGGTTAGAGCTTGTCGCTAAAAGATCGGATTCTGAGGTATTCAGAGCCGTTTCAGCATCTAAATATGAATTTCGATTGCATATACTGTTGAAAGCTCTTTGGGAGTTAACAGATCATCAAGTGAAACGTAAGGGATCTAGTTGGGGAGAAGCCGGTGAACAAGACAAAAAATACTCAAACAAAGGACGTTTAACAAACTACCTACGTACACTGAAACAGGTATTAGAACTAAGGGAGTTATGTGAAGAAAAAGAAGAACTGTCTTCTTTAGTAACACTCGATTTTAAGGGGCACAAGATACCTTGGAATCAATTCTTCTTTGATATCAATAATTTGTTTGAGTTTTTGAAATTCTATAAACCTGAGAAAACAACACCGCCTTTGGCAATATCAGGGCACATAAAAGAGATTAGTCCACCGACAGAAAACTTTAGATTTCATCAAATTAAGTTAGAGTCCCCATTTATTGAAGTGAACGAGCAAGGAGTAATAAATAAACCAACACCTGAAATTACAATTAAAGACCCTCGGCTGTTGAAACACTTTCAAGTTGGATCTGAGTATATTTTTTTTGGTATATGGTATGTTCGCCAAAGACCAAAAAAAGGTCGAGGTGAAAATTCGCATATCAAGTGGGTATTTAATAATATAGTGCTTAACGTAGCTTATAAAGATCACTTCATCAAAATCGGATTCTAACAAATAAAGAATAAACGCTGTGAAGCCAGCGTTTAATCGGATTGTTGAATGGCCACGATGTCTTTTCAAGGCTAATGCGGTCATCGCAAGGAAGGGGCGTACAGAGCGTTGTTACCCCATGCTGTATAACGAGGATACATTCGACCAAATCCCGCACATTGTGAGACTCACTTATCTTTGTACACTGCATAGCCTAATGTTAGTATTTCTAAACGACTAGTAATCATAGAGTTATTGAAATGAACCTCAGCACCGCGAACGAAAATTTTAGGCAACTTGTTGGGCACAACGTTACTTATAGCATACCGCCATTCCAGCGAGACTATTCGTGGGGTGAGGAGAACTGGGAAGAACTCTGGTTTGATATTTTAGCTATGTATAGCGGGGAAGATGATGCTGAGACTGAGCATTATATGGGATATCTAGTCTTACAAGAATCTGCGAACAAAAAATCTAGCGCTGTGATCGATGGTCAACAAAGGATCACTACGATTTCAATCATCATATTATCTGCACTGAATCACTTACAAAGCTTGATAAAGAAAGACTTGGATTCAGAAAACAACTTGAAGCGTGAAAATGTTTTGCGTGAAAGCTACATAGGCTACATCGATCCTATTACGTTACGTTCTCGTTCTAAATTAACCTTGAACAAGCACAATGATAGGTTTTACCAAACTTACATTGCAGTTAACTCTGAGTATATCCCTGCGAGAAACCTTAAAGCATCTGAGCATCTTCTTAGAAAAGCGTATCATTGGTACTCAAACAAGATTGAGACAAGATTTGGATTCACAAAAGAAAGTGGTCAAGAAGTAACAGCTTTTATTGATTCCTTAGTCGACAAATTGTTTTTCACAGTAATTTCAGTCACTGATGAGCTAAATGCCTTTAAAGTATTTGAAACGTTAAATGCGAGGGGGGTAAAACTTAGCTCTACAGACCTGTTGAAAAACTATCTATTTTCTGTGTTGAGTAAAGACAATCCACATAACTCTGTTTTAGAAGATCTTGAGTCTTCATGGGAGCATATTACTGGTTTGCTAAGTAGTGAAAGCTTTCCTGAGTTGTTGCGAATTTTCTGGAATAGTAAAAACAAGTTGGTTCGTAAAAAGGATCTATTTAAAACAATTCAAAAGGCTATAGATACGCAAGCAAAAGCATTTCAATTGGTTACAGACTTGGAATATAACGCTGAGATTTATGCGAACCTTCGCGATCCTAACAGTGCCATTTGGGATGTAGCTGAAAGGGAAGCTCTTTCGCAGTTAATAATGTTTGGTGTAAAACAACCTATGGCAATGCTTATGTCCTCATATCGAAGATTCTTTGATACTGACAGACAAACTTTCACAAAAATCCTTCAGTCAATATCAGTAATATCGTTTAGATATAACGTAATTTGTAGTTTGCCACCACAAGATCAGGAAGGCTTGTATAGCTCAGTAGCTACGAGAATAGAGAATAGTGATCTTACCTCTTACGTAGAAGTTATTGATGCACTGAGAGATATTTATCCAGATGACACACATTTTACTGCGGCATTTACTAGCAAGCAGTTAAAGACAACAAACACTCGCAACCAAAAGGTTGTCCAGTACATACTTACAAAATTAGAACACAGTGAATCTGGAAACTCTATAGATTTAACGACTAACCAATTTAACATTGAGCACATTTTGCCCCAGCGCGCTGGTGCTGGTTGGGATCAATTTAATAGTGTCAGACAACAACAGTCAATTTATCGATTAGCTAACATGGTTATATTAGAGAAATCAATAAATAAGAACATTGGAAACTGTCCTTATGAGGTCAAGCGCGAATCACTTAAAAAGAGTGCTGTTGTTATAACTGCGGGACTTGCAAACTTTTATGATGATTGGACTCCAGAGACCATCGACTCTCGACAAAAGTTTCTGGCTAAGAAAGCTAAAACCATATGGCGAGTTAACGGACTTTAATTGTAAAGGCCCATTAGGGCCTTTCTTAGTTCTCAGTTGAGCTAGCAAATGTGATAACGACTGTTGAACTATAAACCAGCATAAAAAACACTATGGGATAGGTTTACTTTACTCAAAGTAATTGCGTATTTATTGTCAACGATAGCAGTGCATTCTAAAGAATATGACTGAGTGACCAAGTGAAAAGTGGCTGAATGAATTTGGCCACTTGATTG
>NZ_JBFRTR010000113.1:0-438 GCF_041474215.1 Vibrio sp. 10N.222.52.C12 | reverse complement strand
GAATTTGGCCACTTGATTGAAGGTTTGCAATACCTGAAATTATCCGTGAGATGCTAATTTAGGAAAGCCACTGACAAGGAATTGTCCAAAAATTGTTTTCATACCTGAGCAGATACTGTCGATTATGTCTGCTAGAGGATTAATTGGAGCGTGGTAAATTTACTACGTTGAATCTTAGTCGTTGTTCAAATTTGCAGACTTTCGATGCAATGTTATGCGAGCTTATACTGCAAATAGTATTGTAAGTCTTTGATGTTTTGTTCGAGTTATGCTGACTTATCCTGCAAGCATCACTTTAAAAAAGCCGCTCTTCATGAGCGGCTTTTTGCTATCTGCAATTTATGTAACGTTCCCACCCATCTCGTTTGTACTTGGACTTTATTCGATAGATTCAAAGCTTTTATATAGACACTAATTAATAGGCTTGATATTTAAAAT
>NZ_JBFRTR010000112.1:0-31259 GCF_041474215.1 Vibrio sp. 10N.222.52.C12 | reverse complement strand
TACAACAAATATGACTGTTAAATATTTTTTATACTTTAAAATATTTTGTAATTACTTTGTTTTCAAAGGTTTTATTGATTTACCTCAATATAATCACCTTTGTAAAAATATGGTTTTTGGTTGTTTTTTGACTTAAATCAATGTTAACCTTACTAATATTAGGTATATATTACCCAGCTCAATAAAAATCGAAAGTTAACACCATAATCAAACCACATTCAGTGGACTAGGAGATAGTTATGATCCAAGGTATTCAAATTACTAAAGCAGCAAACGATGACCTACTAAACTCAATCTGGCTACTAGATAGCGAGAAGAATGAAGCTCGTTGTGTTGTTGCTACTGCAGGTTTCGAAGCTGACCAAGTTATCTCAGCTGCAGACCTAGGCGAGTACGAAAGCCGTGAAGTTGCAATCGAAGCAGCACCACGCATCGAAGGTGGTCAACACCTAAACGTTAACGTTCTTAAGCGTGAAACGCTAGAAGACGCAGTTGCTCACCCAGAGAACTACCCACAGCTAACTATCCGTGTATCGGGTTACGCTGTACGTTTCAACTCTCTAACAACTGAACAGCAACGTGACGTTATCGCACGTACGTTCACTGAGTCTCTATAATTTTTAGAGCTTAAATTAGAATACAAAAACGGCGCTCATTGAGCGCCGTTTTTATTTGTTCGAAAAACAAATGGACGTTACGGTTGAACTCGACGAAGCACAGCTTTTAGCGCTTCAAAATCGTTATCAAGATCTTCAGACAACAATTCCATCGCCGCGTGTTTTGCTAGCGGGCCAGGCAGTTCGATATCAGAACCTAGGATGTCATCAACCACTTCTTTGAATTTCGCTGGGTGTGCTGTACACAGGAACAAGCCAGTTTCGTTCTCTTGCAGTTGCTCTTCCAGTAGACGGTAAGCAATCGCACCATGTGGTTCACATAGGTAACCTTGTGCTTTTAGGTCGCGAACTGACTCAGCGCTCTGCTCGTCAGATACTTTACCTTTGCCTAGTGTATCTAAGCCCCAACCTTTCAGTTGGCAAAGCTCTTCGATACGAGGCCAGTTGTTTGGTTGGCTTACGTCCATCGCGTTCGATGTTGTCGCAACAGTCGGTTTTGGATCCCATTGACCTGTTTCTAGGTAACGAGGAACAGTGTCATTTTCGTTAGTTGCTGCGATAAAACGCTTAACAGGTAGACCTAGCGCTTTAGCCAATAGACCAGCAGTTAGGTTACCAAAGTTACCACTTGGTACAGAGATAACGAGGTTTTCACGTTGCTCTTTAGTCAGCTGAGAAGCCGCCTCAAAGTAGTAACAGATCTGAGCCATTAAACGGCTGATGTTGATCGAGTTTGCCGAATTAAGACCGATCTCTTTACGCAGTTCAGCGTCATCAAATGAGTCTTTAACTAGAGCCTGACACGCATCAAAGTCACCATCAATCGCCACAGTGTGGATGTTCTTGCCAAGCGTACAGAACAGCTTCTCTTGCAGTGGGCTGATCTTGCCTTTCGGGTAAAGAATCACAACATTGATGTCTTCCATGCCGTAGAAAGCATGCGCAACCGCCGCACCAGTATCACCTGATGTTGCCGTTAAGATAGTGATTTGACCACCATCAGAAACAGCTGCTAAAGATTGAGCCATAAAGCGGCCACCGAAATCTTTAAACGCCAGTGTTGGACCGTGGAAAAGCTCAAGCGCGTAAACGCCGTCTTTTACTTGGTTGATTGGTGCAGGGAATTGGAACGCTGCATCCACCATTTGGTCGATCTGTTCTTTTGGTAATTCATCACCAATCAATGCTGACAGAATCTTTGAGCTACGAGGGACAAAGTCCTCTGCTAGCAGCGCATCGATATCATCAAACTTTGGCAGTTCAGATGGGAAAAATAGACCTTGATTACGGCCTAAGCCTTGACGAACGGCTTGGCCAAAAGAGACTTGTTCATCATTTTCTTTGATGTTGTACAGTTTCATAACTCACTTCCTGTAACGATCGAACCCTGCTTATCTAGGCGACAAACGTGAACGAATCCTTCTTCATTTTGTACGTAATTTTGTTCTAACCAGCGTGCAACACGCTCGGCGACATCTTGTTCTTTGCAAATGCTAAATAGAGTTGGACCACTACCAGAAATACCAGTAGCCAGTGCCCCAGCTGACAGCGCGTATTTACGAGCATCAGCAAACCCTGGAAGCAGTTTCTCACGATATGGTTCAGCGATCACGTCTTTGATCATCTTCGCCGCCAGTTCAGGTTGACCTGAATGACACGCGTGGATAAAGCCCGCTAAGTGACGACCATGAGCAATAATATCCTGACGACGATATTGAGATGGTAGGATCTCTCTCGCTTCAGCCGTTGAAACCTTAATACCCGGATAAGCCATTACCCAGTACCAGTCGTCAAAACACGGTACTTCTTGGCTGATGATGCCTAGCTCTTCAAGCATGAGCTGCACACCACCAAGGTAACATGGCGCAACGTTATCGTAGTGGATACCACCTGAAATCTTGCCTTCCATTTCACCCATCAGAGCAAGCAGTTCAGTTTCATTCAGGGGCTGACCGTGAAAACGGTTTAGCGCATCCAGTGCCGCGACGATTGAACATGCACTAGAACCCAAACCTGAACCGATAGGCATGTTCTTTTCTAGTGTCATTTCTAAAGGCTTTAGCGTAACGCCTTTTTTATCAAGCTCTCTCGAGAACACCACCCAGCAGTCGTAAACGATGTTTTCTTTTGCTTCAGTTGGCAGCTTAGAAACAAAGCTGCCTGCAGTTTTAAGTGAGAATGGTTCATCACCGGCTTTAACCATAACTCGGTCACCTAGCAGCGTGCCATCCACTGGAGACACAGCGGCCCCCAGCACATCAAACCCTACACTGACATTACCGATTGATGCAGGAGCATAAACGACAACATCCATATCACTTGAACTCATTCTTAAACTCCTAATTTCCAACCAAGAGTACGCATCACATCAGAGAATACGCCAGCAGCTGTTACTTCAGTACCCGCGCCGTAGCCACGCAGTACTAGAGGGATTGGTTGGTAGTAACGGCTGTAGAATGCTAATGCGTTCTCGCCATCTTTAATCTTGAACATTGGGTCGTCGCCATCAACAGCAGCGATACGAACCTTACACTTACCTTCAGCGATTTCACCCACATAACGAAGTACTTTACCTTCTTCTGCTGCGATAGCTGACTGCTCTTTGAAGTAAGCATCCGCTTCTGGTAGGCGAGCCATGAACTCTTCAACCGTACCTGAATCATCAAAACCCGGTGGCAGAGCTTGGTCTACTTCAACATCTTCAAGTTCAAGCGCCATGCCTGCTTCACGAGCAAGAATAAGCAACTTACGCGCCACATCCATACCAGATAGATCATCTCGAGGATCCGGTTCAGTGAAGCCGTTATCTTTTGCAATATTGGTTGCCTGGCTCAGTGTCATACCTTCATCAAGCTTGCCGAAGATGTAAGACAGTGAACCTGAAAGAATGCCGTTGAACTTCTCAAGTTCATCACCTGCAGAGATAAGGTTCTGTAGGTTTTCGATGACCGGTAGACCTGCACCTACTGTTGTCTCGTACATCAGCTTACGACGTGAGTTGCGTGCAACTTCACGAAGCTGATGGTAGTAAGCCATGCTTGCTGTGTTTGCTTTCTTGTTTGGTGTTACTACGTGGAAACCAGCCGCTAGGAAATCAGCGTACTGCGCCGCAATACCTTCGCTAGACGTACAATCAACCAATACTGGGTTGATGATGTGGTTACGTTGAACCAAAGCCGCTAAACGCGCTAGGCTGAACTCTTCAGTCGCACTCGACATACGGTCACGCCACTGCTCTAGCGGTAGACCATCGCTATCTAGCAATAAGCCTTTGCTGTTTGCTAAACCACATACGCGAATCACGATGCCTTTTTCAGCCAGTTTGCCTTGTTGACGTTGGATCTGGTCAACAAGCTCACCACCAACACCACCAACACCAACAACGAATACGTCAAGGAAGTGCTTAGAGTTAAATAGGTTCTCGTGACACGCTTTGATCGCTTCAGAGATTTTGTCTTCAGGGATAACCGCAGAGATCGCGCGTTCAGAAGAACCTTGCGCGATAGCAACGATGTTGACGTTCACTTCAGCTAAAGAAGAGAAGAATTGAGACGCCACGCCACGTGAAGTGCGCATACCGTCACCCACTAGCGTAACAATCGCGACATCGTCCATGAACTCAACAGGCTCTAATAGGCCATCTTTCAGCTCAAGTTCAAACGCATCTGATAGCACTTGCTTCGCTTTCACTTTGTCAGCCGATTCAATACAGAAGCTGATGCTGTACTCAGAAGAGGATTGAGTAATAAGGACGATAGAAACGCCTGCAGAAGACATCGCGCCGAATACACGACTCGCCATGCCTACCATGCCCTTCATACCTGGGCCTGATACGTTAACCATCGTTAGGTCACTTAGCGTAGTGATGCCTTTGATTGCTAGGTTATCTTCGCCAGTGTCTTGGCCGATCAAAGTACCTGCACCCTGTGGGTTGAAGCTGTTTTTGATTAGACAAGGAATATGGAATTGCGCGATAGGAGCGATAGTCTTCGGATGTAGAACCGAAGCGCCGAAGTAAGAAAGCTCCATCGCTTCTTGATAGCTTAGCGATTTAAGAAGACGAGCATCATCCACTAAACGCGGGTCACAGTTGTAAACACCATCGACATCTGTCCAGATCTCACAACAATCAGCGCGTAGACATGCCGCTAGAACCGCTGCTGAATAATCAGAGCCATTGCGACCAAGCGTTACTAGCTCACCTTTTTCATTACCAGCCGTAAAGCCCGGCATGATGTTCACGTGACCTTGTGGAAGCGGTGATTGACGGAAGTTCTGAGTTGAAACATCCACATCGACCATAGCTTCAAGGTGGTCACCTTTAGCGTATAGGTATTGAACTGGGTCAATCAGGCTTGCTGGCTGGCCTTTCGCTTCAAGTACCGCTTTCATCAACTGGATTGAAATTCGCTCACCTTTACTGATGATGCGAGCATTTACGTGATTTGGGCACATACCCAGTAGGTTAATACCATTCACGAACTGCTTAAGTTGAGCAAGAGAAGTATCGACCTGCTCTTGAAATGCAGAGCCATCGACTGACGGCAATACAGCTTGAATCTCTGCAAACAATGCAGCGAATGATGATTCGATCTCGGTGATCTGTACGTCTGCTTCACCATTTTTTAGTGCTGCTTCAATAACAGCAACCAGCTTATTGGTTGTTTTTCCTGGAGCCGATAGTACAACGGCTAGCTCTTCTTGCTGGGCATTATTAGCGATGATATCTGCTGCTCGTAAAAAACGATCTGCATCAGCTAATGATGAACCTCCAAACTTTAAAACGCGCATCCCTTTCTCCATAAGTCATAAAAATGGTACAAAAAAAGGCCTGTATCTTGTTGGATACAGGCCTTTTTTTTAAAATCCGTTACTTAGCAGCCTGCCCCAACAATGTGAATGTCGGTAATAATAATGGTTGTGGTCATTACTAGGTGGCTTACGTGCTGCATATCAAATTCTCTGCTTGTGCTTTACTCTACGTGTATCAATTTTTACCACTGGACGTCAATGAAAAGTTGCGTTTTTTTTACATTCGCACCGTTTTTCAGAGCAAACCGTCATTTAAGGGATAAAACACCCTGTATAAACCTTCACTTAAGATACTGGATTTACTCATTGAACAGGCAAGAGTGATCAGTTGCATATATAGTCATAACAAAATGCTATATCGATTGTGCAGCGAACGTACAAGTTCTGTGCTTTAATTGAACGATAACGTTCGAAGAACAATAATAATGACATCAGGAGTGGGAAATGAAGAGATTACTTATTCTTTTGGTTTTTGCTATGCCTGTTGTTTGTTCAGCGAATAGCTTGCCTCTACTACCCAGCCAGATCGATCGTTCTTCTCATAAATTCTTTATCTCCACACAAAACGCGTCGAGTGAAAGCTTCGATACTTGGAAGATAGACAGTGGCTACTCTTATAGCTTATTTTCAGATGTGGATCTTTACGTCGGTACACGTATCAATAGTGCGGCACTGAAACAGGAAAGTGGATTCTTAAGCGGTGTCAGTTATCAGTTCTCAGAAAGAGTCTCTTTCAACAGTTCTCTGCACACCTATAAAGACGAAACCGAAGACAATGAGAAATCGGTAGCCGCAGAAGTTTCCAGCCGAGTGCAACTGACAGATAACCTAGATTTGCATGCCACCCTTGATTATGAAGAGTGGCAGCAAGGTGTTGAAGTGGGATTAGGGTTTCGCTTTTAGTCTCTTTAGCTTGTTCTTTATTTACTAACTAACTCGGATTGAACTACAAGCATTCAGCACATCACAAACCATTCCCCGCTCTAATCTATTAACGGCATTAAATTTGAGTCAGTTACGATTCAATTAACAACTCAGATGAAATTAACACACCATTCCAATCGGCATAAATATAGTCACCAGGCTGAATCAGTTGATTATGTATAGAGAGCGTCACATTCACTTGGCCGACACCGCGTTTCTCTGTTTTGAATGGCGATGCACCTAACGCTTGAACGCCAAGGTCCATTTGCGACATCATGCCAACATCACGCACCGCACCGTTTACAATCACGCCTTCCCAACCGTTTTCTATCGCGAGAATAGCGAGTTGATCGCCAAGCAGTGCCTTCTGGCATGAGCCATTTCCGTCAACGACAAGCACTTTGCCGCAGCCGTCGGTCTCTAAAACCTCGCGAACCTTGGAATTATCGTGATAACAACGAACTGTTACAATTTTTCCAAAGAACGCACCACGTTGACCGAAGTTCTGCAATGGCATGTTCAGTAGGGTGACTTCGCTTTCAAACTCATCACACAAGTCGGGTGTTATATCGTGCATATATCCTCCGTGAGTAAGGCGTTACCGGTTATGTCAGGCTAGCCTCTATGCTTTTATATGTTATTAAAATTAATCCTTTGTTTTCATTGTTCTATGCTCAATTTATTACTCAATAAAAGTTGATTGAGCATATTTATCTACTAGACTCTTAAGACAGCTTTCAGCTTCCTTGGTTCATAATCCGGTCTTTAGCAGGCAAGATGTGCGAAGCATCTAGAATAATCATTCTTGTTTTGGTGCTAAATAGTCACCATAACATTGGTTAAGTTGTAGCCATACTATTAAAGTTTGTTGCGATACGGCAATTGATGTAAATCAACAAAGTGAATGGAATTAACATTCTCGCGTTGTTAGCATGCTGTTAACATTATAGAATCCACTCCAATCACTAAAAGAATGATTGAAAGGCGTACTGGATCTACGTTATTGGGCAATACTTCAAGGAAGGCAGATAGCTGGAAGTAAGTGTTTTTTTGAAAACTTTAAGTTATCATCAAAAATACATTACCTGTATGTTATGTTTTTGCCTAGAATTTATTCTATTAGCACAGTTTCGTCACAAATTTAGGTACCGCCAAATGCAAACCCCGCAGATTCTTATCGTTGAAGATGAGCAAGTAACTCGTAACACTCTAAAGAGTATTTTTGAAGCAGAGGGATATGCTGTTTTTGAGGCTAGCGACGGTGAAGAGATGCACCAAGTGCTATCTGACAACCAAGTTAACCTTGTAATTATGGACATCAACCTTCCAGGTAAGAATGGCCTACTACTTGCGCGTGAACTACGTGAGCAAGCAAACGTAGCGCTTATGTTCTTAACTGGTCGTGATAATGAAGTTGATAAGATCCTTGGCCTAGAGATCGGCGCTGATGACTACATCACTAAGCCTTTCAACCCTCGTGAACTGACTATCCGTGCACGCAACCTTCTGAACCGTTCAATGAGCACAAGCTCTGTTCAAGAAGAGAAGCGTAGCGTTGAGAAGTACGAGTTCAACGGTTGGGTACTAGATATCAACAGTCGTTCTCTGGTTAGCCCAGATGGCGAAGGCTACAAGCTACCTCGTTCAGAGTTCCGTGCTCTACTTCACTTCTGTGAGAACCCAGGTAAGATCCAAACACGTGCAGACCTTCTTAAGAAGATGACTGGCCGTGAGCTTAAGCCACACGATCGTACTGTAGACGTAACAATCCGTCGTATTCGTAAGCACTTTGAATCTGTTTCTGGTACGCCAGAAATCATCGCAACGATTCACGGTGAAGGCTACCGCTTTTGTGGTGACCTAGAAGACTAATTCGATTCGCGCTTCTTACCATTTAGCACTACTCACAAGTAAGTGTTATTAACAATAGAAGCGTCATCAATAGTTATTAAAAAGGGAGAATGCCAACGCATTCTCCCTTTTTTATTGTTCTTAATTGGATAAGGTTTTAGTAAACCGTATCCACCTTAACGTCTTTCTCTACTAACCACTTCACGGTTTCGCCATCTTTAAGTTCAACCGCTACATCAACAGGCTTGTCGCTGTCGATCTCTAGCTGCCATACAAACGCGACTTCCCATTGAGTTTCACTGTGTGTTCTTAAATCAAGATCGTCAGCCGTTACCAACAAGGTGTCTGCACCCTGCTTAACCGTAACACTCTCAACCGCAAGCGTTGCTGGCAGTTGTGAATCTGACTCTAGGTAGATAGAACCATGCAGGGTCTTATCTTGAGTCTCGCCAATCGTTGGCATCTTGTTGTGCCAAAGGTTGCTTTTCATGGTAACTGTTGCTGCAGATACTTCGACTTGATTATCTTGCTGCCATTCTACTTGTGGCGTAGAACAACCCGCTAATGCCACTACACATGCGGCGAATGCTAATTTTTTCATTATTCTTCTACCTTTGATTTAACCAACTCTTTAAGACTTCAATGTCATTCTGGTATTCGTTATTTATCTCATCAACCCAATCTGAAATGTTCTCCCACCACGCAGGCATATCTGGAGATTGAGCTTTCTGGGCAACTTGTTGGATGCGTTTCAGGCCAATAGAACCTGCTGCACCTTTAATCTTATGTGCTTCAGAAACGATACTGGCTTTATCTTTCGCGACCATGTTGGAGTTCAATATTTCCATATACTCCGGCATCATATCTTCGAACATCGCGATGCTATCTAAAACCGGTTTCGGTCCAACAATATCAACATAAGACTCTAGCATATCAATATCAAGCAAAGTGGTATCAATTGCTGAAAGAACAGGCTTACTCGCGTCGACTTTATCAATGCTCTCAACCTTATCCGTGCCCGCTACCTTCTCAATTACCTCTGGTGCATCTTCGATAAGTTCACTGATCACATCTTGGATAGCTCGAACCGACAAAGGTTTGCTGATCGCTTCGTCCATGCCTTTCTGGAAGTACTCTTGCTTGTTGTTTAAGACGTTCGCAGTTAATGCCACCAAAGGTGGTAGCTGACTGTATTTCTCGCGGTAGTATTGAGCAATGTCGAAACCCGTCATGTCTGGCAGTTGGATATCCAACAACACCAAATCATAGTCTTCAGGGTTGAAAGCAATTTGTGCCTCTTTACCCGTCATCACGACTGTCACTTCATGGCCAAGGCTTTCAAGTAGAGAGCGAGCCACTGTGATATTGAGTTCAATGTCTTCGACCATAAAGATCTTAAGATTCGACTGTTTTCTTGGCGTTTTGATCAGAGCCTGAGTATCGTGATTCACTGGAACTCGAATCGAAACCGTAAAGGTACTGCCAAAGCCCTCTTCACTGATGACTTCAATGTGGCCATCCATCATATTAATTAGCTGTTGAGAGACAGCGAGACCAATACCCGTGCCGACAGCGTGCAAGTTGTCCGTGCCCGATTTCACCTGATAGTACATCGCGAAGATCTTCTCGATTTCACTTTCAGGGATACCAATACCAGTATCTTCCACTTCCATCGTAATGTTGGCAAAGTCACCATCAATGTCGGCGCTGACTGTCATCACCACTCCACCATCTTTGGTGAACTTCATCGCGTTACTAACAAGGTTCCACAGTACCTGTCTAAGACGAGTACCATCCACCTCAACAGCAGCTGGAAGATCAGACAATCTTTCTAGATCGAACCTTAACCCTTTCTGCTCAGCCATCAACGCAGAGATACTTTCGATCTCGACAACGAAATCTTCAAAGTTAATAGGCGTAGGGAAGAGTTCAAGCTTACGGCGGTCGAACTTATCCATATCAATAATATCGTTGAAGATATTACCCAGTGTCACCGCGCTCACCTTGATGGTTTGCATCTGCTTGCGCTGTTCGGTGGTCAGTTGGCTATCAAGCAGCATGCGGCTCAAGCCAATGATGCCGTTGAGCGGCGTTCTTAACTCGTGGCTAATAGTTGAGATAAAGGTGGTCTTATCGCGGCTGGCTTTTTCTAACGACTCTTGATGCTCTTTACGTTCAGTAATATCGCGGCCAAAACCAACCAAGCCCAAGTGACGACCATCTTTGCTGTAGAAAGGCACTTTACGCAGTTCGAAGTAACTCTTGCGGCCATCTGGGTATTCAAGCCATTGGTCATAAGTCAGTGCTTGGTTGTCAGCAAATACTTTCTTATCGGTTTCAACAACTTGCTGAGCGACCTCTTTACTGTAAACATCCCAAGGAGTTAAACCAACTAGCTCTTTTTCTGTTTTACCAGTGAGCTCTTCAACCGCACGGTTACAACCAGAGAACACACCATCTTCATTACGGTAGTAAATAAGGTCAGGCGAGGCATCGATAAACGAGCGTAACAGTGCAGTACGTTCTGCGAGTTCAAGCTGAGTACGCTCGCGCTGGAACACCTCGTTTTCGAGATCTTGCATTGCTTCTGCGCGCGCTTCTTCCGCTTTTTCACGCTCTTCAATTTCTTGATTAAGCTTCTCGATATTGAGCTGCATTTTATTGTTGAGTTCTTGGTCTCGCTCACGCATGTCGCCAAGTTTAGAGACCAATTTCGCTAACCTTTGACGTGATTCTTCCAACTGGTCCACGACCACTGACAGAAAATAAACCGCCCAAGGCGTGATCACTAAACCGAAGAAAACTGAACGGACAATGTCGATGTCATCAACATTGCCTTTGAGTGCAAGGGTGATACCGACTTGCACAACAACAGCGAGGGCAACAAGCGCTAGGGCGAGTAAGATAGAAAAGCGGACAATCCCCAGTTTTACGAGTAGATCCACGTAATACTGGGCAAGATTTTTCATGGGTTTCATTTAGCGCTCCATGCGATAAGACTAGCAACATTCTACCCTGTTTGAAGATGGGAGGTAAGCTAGCTACATCACACGCAGCAAGTGTTCAGCGGTAATTTCGAAGGTTAATTAACCAATACAAATACTAACTAAGCAAAAATAGCCGGGGATAATCAAATTGCCAATTTTATAGCGTTAGCGAATTGAGTATGGATGCACCATTGAACGGTTGCGACCGTCTGATTTCGCTTGATACAACGCACTATCAGCCAAGGCAACAGCCGATTCCATTTCATCATCAGGTGTAGGAATGTAAGAGATAATACCAATACTCACCGTGATGAATTCAGAGACTGTCGACTTCTCATGCGCAAGTTCCAATTTTAGGACTTCATCATGAATACGCTGCGCCACCAGCTGAGCACCTTCGGTCGTTGTATTTGGCAGAATAAAGCCGAACTCTTCACCACCATAACGAGCCACACAATCAGATGAACGATTCAACACCTGCTTAAATGCCTGAGAAACCTGAATCAAAGCATCATCGCCTTGTTGGTGTCCGTAAAAGTCGTTGTAGCCTTTAAAGAAGTCGATATCACATAGCATGATCGTCAGTGGCAGCTTCTCACGCACATGATAATGCCACAGTGTAGAGAGCTGTTCATCGAAACGACGTCGGTTAGACACTTTAGTCAGGCTATCCATAAAGCTGAGGCGTTCAAGTTCAAGGTTGGCTTCTTCAAGCTTTTGTTCTGCTAGATAACGCTCTGTAATATCACGCGCCATGATCAACACACCATTAGTGCTCGATGCTGGATCTCTAAACGGTGATTTGACTACATCATACCAAGTAAATGTTCCATCACTTGAGACCACTTTGTCGATATAACGCAGTGATTTACTTTGATGAAGCACTTGATGATCGGTTTCTGATATTCGCGTATAGATGCTATGTGGCACCACATCTTGTAAACGTTTACCGATCAAGTCACTGACTTCAGAGATACCCAGCGCAGCCACAAATGGTTTATTACACGCTTGATAAACCATGTTTTCATTAAAGATACCAATCGAGTCTGGGCTGGCCTCCAGGAGGTTTTGCAAGATGGTGTCACGCTGCGCAAGTGCCACTTCGGTATCTTTTCGCTTCTCCATCTCGCCACGCAGTTTCTGCTGCATGTCATGCCAATCGGTCACATCATGACTAATAGAGAGCGTGCCGATGGTTTCTCCATCTTGCGAGAGCAAGACACTTTGGTAGGTTTCAAGCAAGCAGCTTTTTCCATCTTGATCTGTAGTCCAAGAGCGTTCACTTACACGACCTTTTAATACTCCACCAGAAACACTCAGGGTGCCCTCTTCAGCACGACCATGCCAAAACTTTTTAAACGAGCGATTACTCGTCACTAACTGACCTTTCTGATCTTTCACGTAGATCAGCTCAGACAAAGAATCCAAAGCGGTACGAGCAACATTCAGTTCTCGAACTTCTTGGGACAGTTCTTCGTTAGTGTTTTTATAAGGTGAGGCGTGAATCATCCAAGCCTGCTTATTTCTAAAATGGATCTTACGACCGATCAAGTTGATCTTGAACGACTCAAATTCAGAAAGCGCCCACAGGGAGACCTGCTCGAAGGCTCGAGAGTTGATGTGGTTGGTTAAGTAGTGACGAAAGCTGTTCTCGCTTTCCACAGTAGGAAAGCGAAAATTAACACCGATTTGGCGGATACCAAGCAACTGCATGGCTTGGCGATTGGCATAGAGTATTTCGCCACTTCGAGCATCAACAAAGTAGAGTGGCGACGGGGTAGCAAGTAGAAGCGTTTCGATATGCGACTGATAACGAGAATAGAGATGCCAGCAGATGAGAGCAATCAGCAATACAACAACGATATAAATACCGTAGCCATACGCCCTGTCCCACAACCAAGTCATTACCAGTTCCATTTACTCTCAATCTATACCATAAAATCTATTAGGGAAATGTTACCACTATTTATTGGTTTTATCTGCTGTTACCGACAGTCACCATTTTCTATCAATTAACTGCGTTTAAAACGGGCAGTGTGTACTCGAATGCAGAGCCAGTTTTGATGCCTTGTGCGCCAGTTTTATCAAGCGAACGGCCAATCTCAGTCATCGCTAACCAGCGGTTCTCACACCATAAAGGAGAAAGTAAGGTTGGGCGTCTCGCCGCTGAAGAAACACGGTGATAAACCACGTCCGCAGGAGTGCGTTGAATGATCTCACTCGCGATATCGATGTACTCTTCAAGGCTTGGGGCTTCTAGCTTTCCTGCCTTCCACGCCTTAGCCATGGTACTGCCCTCTACTATATGAAGGCCGTGCAGCTTAATACCATCGGTGCCAACGGCTAATACCTTGTCTAAGGTTTCAAGGTTATCCGCTTTGGTTTCTTTTGGTAGACCAACAATCAGGTGAGTACACACCTTGATACCTAAAGCGCGTGCGCGTTGGGTGATCGTTTCATACACCGCAAAATCGTGGCCGCGGTTAATTCGCTTGAGGGTTTTATCATTGGCGGTTTGCAGGCCAAGCTCGAGCCAAATCTCATAGCCTTGTTTAACGTAGCCCGCTAACAGATCCAACACCGCATCAGGCACACAGTCTGGTCGCGTACCAACACAAAGGCCGACGATCTCTGCACCGGGTGCTTTTAGCGCCTCTTCATACATATTCTTGAGCACTTGCACCTCAGCATAAGTGCTGGTGTACGCCTGAAAGTAAGCCAGGTACTTCTTGGCACGAGCAATCTCACCCGCACGATCTTTTAGCTGGTCAGCAATACTTTGAATTTGAGTTTGTTCATCGGCAAAGGAAGCCACGTTACAAAACGTGCAACCTCCACGGCCAATTGTCCCGTCTCGGTTTGGGCAGCTGAAACCACCATGAAGCGTCAGCTTGTGAACCTTCTCGCCATAACGGCGTTGAAGGTCTTGGCCGATAGTATTGACCAACTCGTGTAATTGCATATTTTCAAAGCACTCAAGTAAATAAGAATGAATATCAGTCTTTTTTGAAAAAAAATTACATCCCTGCAAAATTCGACCAATTAGTTTACTCAAGGCTTTTTGCGAGCAACCTAACAAATATCAATAAACATGCAAAAAATCGGCTCTATTTGCCTAATGTTGCACATTTGTTAGGCATTAAATTCAAAATAAAACGAAAAAAATGGTCTACATGGGTCAACTTTCATTGCAATTCGCCTAGACAAAATTGTAGGATACTTACACATATTGGCTATTTTTGAGTATTTACTTACAACGAAAACTTGCTAATAAGTCGGTGATATCTAACTCCCACCTATATAAACCACTAGTTTGTGGTTAAAAATAAACAGGTATCACTAAGGATTGTTTTTCTCGCAATACTTTTCCTGCGAGATACGGAAAGGATTCAAACCGCCAGCATAGGCAGGTTTAGACCCATAAATATAAAAGGACAAGGCTGACTTTATACAAATAAGTTGCGCCTAGATTTAACTGGAAGGATGTATCTATGGTAGATCAAGAGCAGAACTCACAGGGTCTGTATACTCCTGAATTGGAGCATGACGCTTGTGGTATCGGTTTTGTTGCGCATCTAAAGAATCGCAAATCTCATGATGTAGTAACTCAAGCACTCGATATGCTTGCACGTATGGAACACCGTGGCGGCCAAGGCTGCGATCCGTGTTCTGGTGATGGTGCAGGTATCCTGCTACAGAAGCCGCACGAATTCTTACTAGAAGAAGCCGTAAAGCTTGGAATTAAGCTGCCATCTTTTGAAAAATATGGTGTTGGTGTTGTACTTTTCCCTAAAGATGAACACAAACGTGCACAGTGTCGTGACATTCTAGAACGCAATGCACAACGCCTTGAGTTAGAAGTTATCGGTTACCGTGAACTTCCAACGGACAATTCAATGATTGGTGCTGACCCACTAAGCACTGAACCTCAATTTGAACACGTATTTATTTCTGGCGGCCCTGGTATCACACCAGAAGAGCTTGAGCGTAAACTGTATGTTCTACGTAACTACACGGTTCGTGTATGCCTAGAAAGCGTTTCAAATATCGGTGATGACTTCTACATCAACTCTATGTCTTACAAGACATTGGTGTACAAAGGTCAGCTAACAACTGAACAAGTTCCTCAGTACTTCCTAGATCTGCAAAACCCAACCATGGTGACAGCTCTAGCACTAGTACACTCTCGCTTCTCTACCAATACATTCCCACGTTGGCGTCTAGCTCAGCCTTTCCGTTACATCGCGCACAATGGCGAAATCAATACGGTTCGCGGCAACCTGAACTGGATGAAAGCACGTGAAGCAATCCTAGAATCGGATCTGTTTACACAAGCTGAAATCGACATGCTGCTTCCTATCTGTCAGGAAGGTAGTTCGGATTCATCAAACTTCGATATGGCACTGGAACTACTTGTTCTTTCAGGTCGTACTCTGCCACACGCGTTGATGATGATGATCCCGGAAGCATGGCAAGAAAACAAAAACATGGATCCAACTCGTCGTGCGTTCTACCAGTACCACGCGAACGTAATGGAACCATGGGATGGCCCAGCATCAGTATGTTTCACCGATGGTGTTCAAGTAGGTGCAACACTTGACCGTAACGGTCTGCGTCCTTCTCGCTACACAGTAACTAAAGACGACTTCCTAGTAATGGCGTCTGAGTCTGGTGTTGTTGAGATTGCACCTGAAAACGTTGAGTACCGTGGTCGTCTACAACCAGGTCGTATCTTCGTTGCTGACCTTGAGCAAGGCCGCATCATTTCTGATGAAGAAGTGAAAGACAGCATTGCTAAAGCACAACCTTACGAAAAGTGGGTTGAAGAGAACCTTCTGAGCCTGAAAAAGCTACCGGATGCGAGCAACGAATTTAGCCAACCTTCTCCAGAGAAACTACTACACAAACAACAATCGTTTGGCGTGAGTTCTGAAGAAGTAAACGAAATCATTCTACCTCTTGCGAAAACAGGCTACGAGCCACTTTCTGCAATGGGTGCTGACTGGCCGCTAGCGATTCTTTCTCACCAATCGCAGCACCTTTCAAACTACTTCAAACAGTTATTTGCACAAGTAACTAACCCGCCGATCGACCCGATTCGTGAGCGCATGGTTATGTCTCTGAACACTTACCTAGGTAAAGACCAGAACTTACTTGCTGAAACACCTGAGCACTGTCAAAAAGTAGAACTTGAGTCTCCAGTACTGTCTAACTCTGAGTTAGAAAAACTGCGTGCAATCGATAACGAGCACCTTCAGGCGAAGACGCTGGATATCGTATTCCAAGCAAATGGCGACCAAGGTAAGTTAGAGCGCGCACTTAAGCGTATCTGCCAATACGCAGAAGACGCAGTGATTGATGGCTACTCTATCATCCTACTGACAGACCGTGCGGTTAACTCTAACCATGCCGCTATTCCAGCAATGCTGGCGGTTGGCGCGGTTCACCACCACCTAATCCGTAAAGGTCTACGTGCTAAGTGTGACATCGTTGTTGAAACGGGCGACGCTCGTGAGACACACCACTTTGCAACGCTTATCGGTTATGGTGCAAACGCAGTTAACCCATACCTAGTTATTGAAACGATTGTTGAACTGCAACGTACTAAGAAGCTAGATCCAAACGTACACCCACGTGAGTTATTCGATAACTACCGTAAAGGTGTTAACGGCGGTCTACTTAAGATCTTCTCTAAGATGGGGATCTCTACGCTGCAGTCTTACCACGGTGCACAAATCTTTGAAGCACTTGGTGTTAGCAAATCAGTGGTTGAAAAATACTTCACAGGTACTGTTTCTCGTATCCAAGGTCTAACGATCGACGATATCGCGCGAGAAGTATTGGTTCGTCACCGTGTTGGTTACCCAGCTCGTGAAATTCCAGCTCAGATCCTTGATGTTGGTGGTGTTTACCAGTGGAAACAACGTGGTGAGAAACACTTATTCAACCCAGAAACGATTTCTCTACTTCAAGAATCGACGCGTAACAAAGATTACGGTCAGTTCAAGAAGTACGCAAAAGCAGTTGATGACCAAGGCGACAACGCAGCAACGCTACGTAGCCAACTGGACTTCATCAAGAACCCTGCAGGCTCTATTCCTCTAGCAGAAGTAGAACCAATCGAGAACATTCTTAAGCGTTTCGCAACCGGCGCAATGAGCTTTGGTTCAATCTCGCATGAGGCTCACTCAACACTGGCTGTTGCGATGAACCGCATTGGCGCGAAATCAAACTCAGGTGAAGGTGGTGAAGATCCAGCACGTTTCGAACGTAAAGAAAACGGCGACTGGGAACGTTCAGCAATCAAACAGGTGGCTTCTGGTCGCTTTGGTGTAACGTCTTACTACCTATCTAACGCTGATGAGCTACAAATCAAGATGGCTCAAGGTGCGAAACCGGGCGAAGGTGGTCAACTACCTGGTGATAAGGTTGATGACTGGATCGGCGCAACGCGTCACTCGACTCCGGGCGTAGGTCTTATCTCGCCACCGCCACACCACGATATCTACTCAATCGAAGATTTGGCTCAGCTGATCTACGATCTGAAAAACGCGAACCGTAACGGTCGTGTCAACGTGAAGCTAGTATCAGAAGCTGGCGTAGGTACGATTGCATCGGGTGTAGCGAAAGCGAAAGCTGACGTGGTACTTATCGCAGGTTTTGATGGTGGTACGGGTGCATCTCCGATGTCTTCTATCCGTCATACCGGTCTGCCTTGGGAGCTGGGTCTAGCGGAAACGCACCAAACACTACTGAAAAACGGCCTACGTAACCGTATCGTTGTTCAATCTGATGGTCAGATGAAAACACCACGTGATCTTGCAGTAGCAACGTTACTTGGCGCTGAAGAATGGGGCGTAGCAACAGCAGCTCTAGTGGTTGAAGGCTGTATCATGATGCGTAAGTGTCACAAGAATACATGTCCTGTTGGTATCGCTACACAGAACAAGACTCTGCGTGAACGTTTCGACGGCCGCGTAGAAGACGTAGTCACTTTCTTCCAATACATGGCTGAAGGTCTGCGTGAAGTAATGGCTGAACTTGGCTTCCGCTCTATCGATGAGATGGTTGGTCAATCGCACAAACTTAAAGTTCGTGATGACATCGGCCACTGGAAGTACAAGAACCTAGATCTAACACCTGTACTGCACATTGAGCAGGCACGTGAAGAAGATGGTATCTACAACCAGACGCAACAAAACCACAACCTAGAAGACGTTCTAGACCGCAAGTTGATTCAAGCTGCGATTCCAGCTCTTGAGAAAGGCGAAGCCGTGAATGCGAGCTTCCCTATCATCAACACGGACCGCTCTGCTGGTACCATGCTGTCGAACGAAATCTCGAAGGTTTACAAAGACCAAGGTTTACCACAGCCAATGAACGTTAAGTTCCACGGTAGTGCTGGTCAATCTTTCGGTGCGTTCCTTGCGAAAGGCGTTAAGTTCGAAGTAGAAGGCGACGCGAACGATTACTGGGGTAAAGGTCTGTCTGGCGGTACTTTGGTACTGTACCCAGATGCGAAATCTTCTATCGTTGCTGAAGATAACATCGTGGTTGGTAACGTATGTTTCTACGGTGCGACCTCAGGTGAATCTTTCATTCGCGGTATGGCAGGCGAACGTTTCTGTGTTCGTAACTCAGGTGCGAAGGTTGTTGTTGAGGGCGTTGGTGACCACGGTTGTGAATACATGACTGGTGGTGTTGCCATTATCCTTGGTTCAACAGGTCGTAACTTTGCTGCGGGCATGAGTGGCGGTGTTGCTTATGTTTGGGACAAAGCGGGTGACTTCGAAACCAAGCTCAACCCTGAACTTGTAGACCTAGATCCAATTGAACAAGAAGATAAAGATCTTCTACTGGATATGCTAACTAAGCATGTTGAATTCACAGGAAGTGAAGTTGCTCAATCTTTCCTAGACAACTTTGAAGCAAGTGTTGCATCGCTAGTTAAAGTAATGCCACGCGACTACAAAGCTGTTCTTGAAAAGCGTAAAGCTGAAGCACAACAGGCACAAACGGAAGAAGTGGAGGCAGTATAATGGGTAAGCCTACTGGATTTTTAGAACACGGTCGTGAGCTTCCAAAGAAGCTCGACCCGTCAGTTCGAATTGAAGACAACAAAGAGTTCGTACTTAACGAAGAGTTTGGTGAAAAGATCAATACTCAAGCCTCTCGTTGTATGGACTGTGGCGTACCTTTCTGTCACAACGGCTGTCCGATTGGTAACATCATCCCAGAATTCAATGATGCGGTTTACCGTGACAGCTGGGAAGAGGCTTGGAATATCCTAAGCTCTACCAACAACTTCCCTGAGTTTACCGGTCGTGTTTGTCCTGCTCCTTGTGAAAGTGCCTGTGTTCTTGGTATCAACCAAGACCCAATCACTATCTGTAATATCGAGAAAACGATTGTTGAAACTGCGTACCGTGAAGGGTACGCAAAACCTAAAACACCACGCTCTCGCACAGGTAAAACTGTCGCAGTTATCGGTTCAGGTCCTGCTGGCTTAGCCGCAGCGGAGCAGCTAAACAGCGCTGGTCACTCGGTAACGGTATTTGAACGTGACGAGAAAGTCGGTGGTCTACTTCGCTTCGGTATCCCAGACTTCAAACTGGGTATGGACGTGATTGATCGTAAGATCAACCTAATGGCTGAAGCGGGCGTTGAGTTTAAAGTTAACCAACACATCGGTGTTGATGTTAACGCTCAGCAGCTACGCCAAGAGTTTGATGTGGTATTGCTAACGGGTGGTTCTACGGTTCCACGTGACTTGCCAATCCCTGGTCGTGAGTTGAAAGGCGTTCACTTTGCCATGGAATTCCTTGGTCAAAACAACCGCCGTGCTAACAACCTAGATCTTAAAACAGAAGAGATTCACGCTAAAGATAAGCACGTTGTGGTTATCGGTGGTGGTGATACTGGTTCTGACTGTGTGGGCACATCAAACCGTCATAAGGCAGCGAGCATTACTCAGGTTGAGATCATGCCGATCCCACCAGAGAAGCGCCCTGCAAACATGCCTTGGCCTCAATACCCAATGATCATGAAAACCACCACTTCTCACGAAGAAGGTTGTGAACGTCACTGGAACATCTTAACCAAAGAGTTCATCGGTAACGAGCAAGGTCAAGTGACGGGTCTACGTATTGCTGACATCGTTTGGCAAGATGCGAAACCAGGTGAGCGTCCAGGCTTTGATGAAGTCGCGAACTCTGAACGTGTTATTCCTTGTGACATGGCATTCCTAGCAATGGGCTTCTTACACCCGGAGCCAACCGGCGTGCTTGCTCAACTAGACATTAAACTGGACGAGCGCGGTAACGTCGCTTCTGAAGGTTTTGCAACGAACCAGAAAGGCGTTTTCGCTGCTGGTGATATGCGTACTGGTCAATCTCTAGTTGTACGTTGTATTAATGAAGGTCGTGAATGTGCAATTGCGATTGATGACTTCTTAATGGGTAACTCAAACTTAGAAGCGAAAGCTGATTCACTCATGCTTTCCGCATAATATTTCTCGGGCTAACGTCAATTACGTTAGCCTAGAGGAAAAGCAATACCCTTCCTAACTTTTATATTTGGCTAGCACTCGATGCTAGCCTTTTTTCTATCTGGCCTTTGGCGTTTTCAAAATCACCCTGTTGTATATGTTAAATCTCGTTAACATTCACCTTATATATCTCATTGATATCCATCGACTATTTTAGATTATTAAGTGGCTAATCGCGTTTATGCATGATAATTAACCATGAACTTGACCTTAAACACAATTAGCTATACGTTGTAAAGCTGATGAAAATAAAATCAATCGGTTTTGTTAACACAACCAATAACGTTTTAACTGGCTAAAGCAAACTATCAGTTTATAAAAAACAACAAGTATATGAATAGTTAGTCATTTACTGTCTGGATGACAGAGAAGCAAAAGGGAGAATTGCAATGGCTCTATATGATCCTAGTCTTGAAAAAGACAACTGTGGATTTGGTTTAATAGCGCAAATGGAAGGCCAACCTAGTCATAAGTTGGTAAGAACTGCTATTTCAGCCCTCGATCGCATGACACACCGTGGTGGTATCGCTGCGGATGGTAAAACCGGGGATGGCTGTGGCTTATTACTACAGAAGCCTGACTCTTATCTCAGAATTATTGCTGAAGAGAATAACTTCAAGCTCGGCAAGCAATACGCTGTCGGCATGATTTTCTTCAGCCAAGATCCAATCAAAGCGCAATCCGCGCAAGACATCGTCAATAAAGAGCTCGCTCAAGAGACCTTAACGGTTGCAGGTTGGCGCGTAGTACCGACCAACACCGACGTATTAGGTCCGATTGCCAAAGATTCAGTTCCCAATATTCAGCAAGTGTTTATCTCGGCCCCCGCGGGTTGGCGTGAACGCGATATTGAACGACGCCTTTATATCGCTCGTCGCAGAATTGAAAAACAGCTCACCGAAGACAAAGATTTCTATATTTGTAGCCTTTCGACACAAGTCATGGTTTACAAAGGTCTGTGTATGCCGGCCGATCTTCCGCGATTTTACCTCGATCTTGCAGACTTACGCATGGAATCGGCGATATGTCTGTTCCACCAGCGTTTCTCAACCAATACTCAACCACGTTGGCCACTGGCTCAACCATTCCGCTATTTAGCGCACAATGGTGAGATCAATACCATTGAAGGTAACCGACAATGGGCTAAGGCTCGTGCCTATAAATTCTCTTCGCCGTTGCTGCCAGATTTACAAACCGCCGCACCCTTTGTGAATGAGACAGGCTCAGATTCATCAAGCCTAGATAACATGCTCGACCTGTTCCTTGCCGGTGGTATGGATGTGTTCCGAGCGATGCGCATGCTTGTGCCGCCCGCTTGGCAAAACCACCCAGATATGGACCCAGATCTACGTGCATTCTACGACTTCAACTCAAAGCACATGGAACCGTGGGATGGTCCTGCTGGTATCGTACTTTCAGATGGTCGTTACGCTGCGTGTAACCTAGATAGAAACGGCCTGCGTCCTGCGCGTTATGTGATTACCAAAGACAATCTAATCACGCTCGCATCAGAAGTCGGTATCTGGAACTACGCACCGGATGAAGTCGCAGAGAAAGGCCGTGTTGGCCCGGGCGAACTGTTGGTAATAGATACTCGCCGCGGCAAGCTATGGCAATCTAATGAGATCGACAATGACCTCAAAGGCCGCCACCCATATAAAGAGTGGATGGAAAAGAACGTTCACAAGTTAACGCCATTTTCTGCGCTGCAAGATGACCAAGTGGGTAAGCGTAGCTTTGACGATGATACGCTCAAGACCTACCAAAAACAGTTTGCGATGAGCAACGAAGAGTCCGACCAAGTGCTGCGTGTGCTTGGTGATATGGGGCAAGAAGCAGTAGGCTCAATGGGCGATGATACGCCAATGGCTGTGCTCTCTTCAAAAGAACGCTTGGTCACTGATTACTTCCGTCAAAAGTTTGCACAAGTCACCAACCCACCGATTGATCCATTGCGTGAAAAACACGTGATGTCTTTGGCGACCAGTATTGGGAAAGAGATGAACGTGTTCTGTGAAACAGACGGTCACGCCTATCGTGTCACGTTTGATTCACCAGTACTGCTTTACTCAGACATGCAGCAGCTTCTGCAGTTGAGTCAAAAACATTATCGTCATGTCATTCTCAGCATGCACTACGACCCGAATAACCAAGATCTAGAACAAGCAATCAAAGCAGTATGTGATAGCGCCGAACAAGAAGTCAGCGAAGGTGCGGTTTTAGTTGTGCTGTCGGACAAAGGTTTAGAGAAAGGAAAACTACCGATCCCTGCAGCCATGTTGGTTGGTGCGGTGCAAACAAGGCTTGCTGATACCAACCTGCGTTGTGATGCCAACATCGTTGTTGAGACAGCAACTGCGCGCGACCCACACCAATTTGCTGTGCTGCTTGGCTTCGGTGCAACCGCGGTTTACCCATACCTCGCTTATGAAGCGTTAGGTAAAATGTTGGATGATGGCTCTTTAGATAAAGATTATCGTGCCGCAATGCAAAATTACCAAAACGGCATCAACAAAGGTCTGTACAAGATCATGTCGAAGATGGGAATTTCAACCATTGCCTCTTATCGCTGTTCACAGCTTTTCGAAGCCGTTGGCCTTCATTCCGATGTTGTTGAGCTCTGTTTCCGCGGAGTTACCACTCGAATCCAAGGCGCAAGCTTTAGCGATTTCCAACAAGATATCTATAACTTATCGCGTAAAGCCTGGACTAAGCGTAAGCCAATCGAGCACGGTGGTTTACTCAAATACGTACACGGCGGCGAATATCACGCCTATAACCCTGATGTGGTTGGCACTCTGCAAACTGCAGTAAAAACAGGTGAGACATCGGATTATCTCTCTTTTGCTAAGCAAGTAAATGCTCGTCCAGCTGCGATGTTACGCGACTTAATGAGCCTCAAAAAAGCCGATCAGCCTCTACCACTAGAGCAAGTCGAGCCTAACAGCGATCTGTTTAAACGCTTCGACTCTGCGGCAATGTCGATCGGTGCTTTGAGCCCAGAAGCGCATGAAGCATTAGCAATGGCGATGAACCGCTTGGGTGGTTACTCAAACTCTGGTGAAGGTGGTGAAGACCCTCGACGCTTTGGTACTGACCGTAACTCTCGTATCAAGCAGATAGCTTCCGGTCGTTTTGGTGTGACGCCACATTACTTAACCAATGCGGATGTTTTGCAGATCAAGGTCGCGCAAGGTGCGAAGCCTGGAGAAGGTGGTCAACTACCCGGCCATAAAGTTACCGCAGAAATCGCTAAGCTGAGATATTCAGTTCAAGGGGTGACACTGATCTCCCCTCCTCCACATCACGATATTTATTCTATCGAGGATCTAGCGCAGCTGATTTTCGACCTTAAACAAGTGAACCCTAAAGCCTTGGTTTCAGTAAAGTTAGTATCGGAACCGGGTGTAGGCACGATTGCAACTGGTGTAGCGAAAGCCTATGCCGATCTGATCACCATTTCTGGCTACGATGGCGGTACCGCGGCAAGCCCTCTAACCTCGGTAAAATACGCAGGTTGCCCTTGGGAGCTTGGCTTAGCAGAAACTCAACAAGCACTGGTTGCTAACGGGCTTCGTCATAAGATCCGCCTGCAAGTCGATGGTGGTTTAAAAACTGGCCTTGATGTGATTAAAGGTGCGATTCTCGGTGCAGAAAGCTTTGGTTTTGGTACCGCGCCAATGGTCGCAATGGGTTGTAAGTTCTTACGAATTTGTCACCTAAACAACTGTGCGACGGGTGTTGCGACTCAAGATGAAACACTACGCCGCGAATACTTCAAAGGCCTGCCAGACATGGTGGTGAACTACTTTACAGGCCTAGCCGATGAAGTTCGCCAATACCTTGCAGAACTCGGCGTAGAAAAACTCACGGACCTGATTGGTCGTACTGACTTACTTGAAGCCGTTCAAGGCCTCACCGCGAAACAGAACAAGCTCGATCTCTCTTCAATACTCGAAGCTCCGGTATCTCCAGAAGGTCACCCACTGTTTTGGACCGAGCCAAACGCACCATTTGATAAAGCTCAGCTCAACCAGCAGATTCTGGATGATGCACTCGATGCAATTGAGAAACGTCAATCCACCAGCCTTTACTACAACGTGATCAACACAGACCGCTCGATTGGTGCTCGTATCTCTGGTGAAATTGCTAAGCGATACGGCAACCAAGGGATGGCAGGTTCACCAATCAAGTTATATCTCGACGGTACAGCAGGCCAATCTTTTGCGGTTTGGAACGCAGGCGGCGTTGAGCTTTACCTAACAGGCGATGCCAATGACTATGTTGGCAAAGGCATGGCTGGCGGCAAAGTGGTTATCAAGCCTCACCAAGGCACCGCATTTACTTGTAACGAAGCGACCATCATAGGCAACACCTGTCTGTATGGCGCAACTGGAGGCAAGCTGTTTGCAGCTGGTACGGCTGGCGAACGATTTGGCGTACGTAACTCAGGTACGGTTGCTGTGATTGAAGGCGCTGGTGACAACGCCTGTGAATACATGACCGGCGGTATTGTTGCCATTCTTGGCGCAACTGGCGTCAACTTCGGCGCCGGTATGACAGGTGGTTTTGCTTATGTCATGGATAAGAACGAAGACTTCCAAGGTCGAGTAAATAACGAGTCGGTCGAGGCACTTTCTCTGTCTGACTTATTTATCCACCAAGAACATCTGCGTGGCTTAATTGCAGAGCACTTAGAAGAGACTGGCTCAGTACACGCTGAAGCTATTCTGGCGAACTTTGATGAATGGATTCCGAAGTTCTACCTAGTGAAGCCGAAGACGGCGGACCTTAATACCTTGCTCGGTCATCAAAGCCGCAGCTCTGCTGAACTTCGTGTTCAAGCGCAATAATTGGAAGGAGCCAATAATGAGCCAGAATGTATACCAATTTATTGATGTGAATCGCGTAGATCCAGCGAAGAAACCAATCAAAATTCGTAAGATTGAGTTTGTAGAGATCTACGAACCTTTCACTAAGCAACAAGCCAAAGCGCAAGCTGACCGCTGTCTAGACTGCGGTAACCCCTACTGTGAATGGAAGTGTCCAGTCCATAACTATATCCCTCAATGGCTCAAGCTTGCCAATGAAGGGCGCATTATCGAAGCGGCTGAACTGTCTCACCAAACCAACAGCCTGCCTGAGGTTTGCGGTCGAGTTTGCCCTCAAGACCGCTTGTGTGAGGGCTCTTGTACCCTCAATGACGATTTCGGTGCCGTAACCATTGGCAATATTGAAAAGTACATTACCGACAAAGCCTTTGAGATGGGTTGGAAGCCTGACATGTCTCACGTTGAGTGGACTGATAAAAAGGTCGCGATCATCGGTGCGGGGCCAGCAGGTCTAGCGGCGGCTGACATCCTAGTTCGTAATGGCGTAAAAGCCGTTGTGTTTGACCGCTATCCGGAGATCGGTGGCCTACTGACGTTTGGTATTCCATCGTTCAAGCTTGAGAAAGGCATCATGGAAAATCGTCGCCGTATCTTTAGCGAGATGGGCGTCGAGTTCCAAATGAATACCGAAGTCGGCAAAGATGTACAACTTCAGCAACTCGTCGATGACTACGACGCTGTCTTCTTAGGTGTCGGCACCTATAAAAACATGCGTGCGGGTTTAGACAACGAAGATGCACCGGGCGTTTATGATGCTCTGCCATTCTTGATTTCTAATACCTACAAGGTCATGGAACTGGAAAACCCAACCCCATTTATCGATATGCAAGGTAAGAAAGTCGTCGTGCTTGGTGGTGGTGATACGGCGATGGACTGCGTTCGAACCTCTATTCGTCAGAATGCGGCAGATGTGGTGTGTGCTTACCGCCGAGATGAAGCCAACATGCCAGGTTCTCGCCGTGAGGTAAAAAATGCACGTGAAGAGGGGGTGAAGTTCAAGTTCAACCTACAACCTATCGGCTTAGAGCTTAACAGCGCTGGTCATGTGGTTGGTGTGAAATTCGTGAAAACCGCTTTGGGTGAGCCTGATGAAGCAGGCCGTCGTCGTCCAGAACCTGTCGAAGGCAGTGAGCATGTTCTTGAGGCTGATGCCGTAATTATGGCATTTGGTTTCCAACCTCATACGATGGAATGGCTAGAACCTTTCGGTGTGGAGCTCGATCAGTGGGGCCGCATCAAGGCTCCTAACAAACAAGAGTTTCAATACCAAACCACCAACAGCAAGATCTTTGCAGGTGGTGATGCGGTTCGAGGATCTGACTTAGTGGTGACCGCTATCGATGAAGGCCGTAAAGCCGCAGAAGGGATCTTGGACTACCTAGAAGTGTGACTAATCTAAGGTTTCCTTTATTACTCAGGCCGTTACTATAAAAAAGGGATCCAATGATGGATCCTTTTTTGAATTAGATACGTTTATCACAAGCACAACAAAAATACGTAAAACAATCGCAGACAAACCAATGCCGATAACTACAATTAGAATTAAAACAACGCCATAGGAAACATTATGAAAAAAGCAGCTCTCCTCTCGCTATCACTTTTAACGTTAACCGCTTGCAGCCAAGGAATCACGGACATGAAAGACAGAACTTCATCACCTTGTGGAGACAAACCAAACTGCGTATCAACTCAAGATGATCGTGAGCAACATGCATTGGCCGCGTTTGAGTTGTCAGATTCAGCGAGCTTAGATGCGATTGAGCAGGTTGCGCTAACCTTACCGGGATCAAAAACCGCGAGTAAAACAGAAGATTATCTGCGTGTTGAATGTACTTCGCGCATCATGCGTTTTGTCGATGACTTAGAACTTAAAATCACGGATGGCAAACTGATCGTGCGTTCAGAGTCTCGTACTGGCCATTCTGATTTTGGCGTAAACCGAAAACGAGCTGAACAACTTCGTGCTAGCTTGAAAAGCGAAGGCCTAATCAAATAGATAAAAGAATACGCAGATAAATCGCTGCTATTCGGATAAGAAGTGCCTCTGGGCAGTCGCTCGAGACTTCTTATCCATGCTACAATTTCGCTCTACTGTTTAAATATTATTTATTAAGAGACTACACATGAAAATCGGCATCATTGGCGCAATGGAGCAAGAAGTTGCGATCCTAAAAGCAGCAATTTCAGACATTACTGAAGTTAATAAAGGCGGTTGTACCTTTTTCTCTGGTCAGCTAAATGGTGTTGACGTTGTTTTGCTTCAATCTGGCATTGGTAAAGTAGCAGCGGCTGTTGGTACTTCAATCCTACTAAGCGAATACCAACCAGATGCCGTTCTGAACACGGGCTCTGCTGGCGGTTTTGATTCAACACTGAACCTTGGCGATGTGGTTATCTCAACTGAAGTTCGACACCACGATGCAGACGTTACAGCTTTCGGTTACGAAATCGGCCAAATGGCAGGTCAACCTGCAGCGTTCAAAGCTGACGACAAACTGATGGCTGTTGCTGAACAAGCACTAGCACAAATGGAAGACAAGCATGCCGTTCGCGGTCTTATCTGTACTGGCGACGCATTTGTTTGCACAGCAGAACGCCAAGAGTTCATCCGCAAGCACTTCCCATCTGTTGTTGCTGTAGAGATGGAAGCATCGGCTATCGCTCAAGCTTGTCACCAATTCCAAGTACCATTCGTGGTTGTTCGTGCAATCTCTGATGTTGCAGACAAAGAATCACCAATGAGCTTCGAAGAGTTCCTGCCACTAGCAGCGCAAAGCTCTTCTGAAATGGTTATCAAGATGGTTGCCCTACTAAAGTAAGCGACTAGACATGCAAACACTGTTTGATCAGGTATTTGCAAATGGCGTGCTCCTTGTGATGTGGGGAGCACTGCTTTTTCATTTAATTTTACCTATCCCCCATGCCGCACACCCCACGACCTTATGGCATAAGTTTGCTGAGCTTTTAGCAAGCAAGGTTAATAACAATAACAATAACAACCACAACTATTCCCAAAGTTTAATCTCAGGCACATTAGCCTGGGGGTTAATGGTACTGCCAACTCTGGTTATTCTATTGGCACTGCAACCATTGGTTTGGCAATCTCAACTGTTTGAATTGGCACTGTTATTACTCGCGATTGATTGGCGCAATAATGAAAAGCTGGCTAACCAACTGATCAAAGTACTTGGCCGAGAAGATAAAGCGGCCGCTCGTCAGTTACTGGCTCCGATTGTCAATCGTCAAACCGAATCACTTTCGTCACTTGGCCTCGGCAAAGCCGCCACAGAAACCATAATCATGGGTTACGCTCGTAACGTAGTTTGTGTGTTGTTCTGGTACGCCATTGGTGGTGGAATCGCTGCGTTAATGTATCGCCTTGTGGTCGAGTTAGCTCGAGCTTGGTCGCCAAGTCGCAAGCAATTTTCTCCGTTCGGCTCAACGGCGATCAAGATAGTCGCTATCCTAGAACTTATACCAATGCGCTTATTTGCCTTGATGATCGTCTTTGGTGATAAAGCAACGCACACATTTAAGATGATGCTAGTCCAAAGTCGCTCTTGGCCACTACCCGGCCCAGCCTGGTTAATCACGGCTGTTGGCAACAAGCTGGAGTTATCATTAGGTGGCCCTGCGATTTACGACAACACTAAAGCCATTCGCGCGAAATTAGGCGGAAGAATCGCACCGTCAGCTCTGCATCTATCTCAGGTTCAGAAACTACTCTTTGGTCGCATCGCTATCTGGATATTTTTACAAAGCCTAGCCTTACTATTTATTCACCAAGGGATTTAGAGTGAAACCTTCAGCACTTGTTACAAGCCTTACTATTTTGTCTTCCAGCTTATGGCTGCCTTTATCATTTGCAGAAGAAGCACCACGGACTCAAGAACAAGTACAGCCGGCTCAACGCGTAGTCAGCCTTGCTCCTCATGCCACTGAACTCGCGTACAGCGCAGGTTTAGGTAACAACCTTGTCGCCGTAAGTGAACGAAGTGATTACCCACCACAAGCCGATAAGCTTGAAAAAGTGGCAAACTATCAAGGTATCAAGGTTGAGAAGATCATCGCACTTCAGCCTGATTTGATTCTTGCGTGGCCAGCGGGAAACCCGCCCAGAGAGCTCGCGAAACTAGAGCAATTTGGTTTTAATATTTACTACTCCAAGACCAAAAGCCTAGACAGTATCGCAACCAATATTGAACAACTGAGCCAATACGCTAGCGATCCAAGCATTGGCGAAAATAACGCTCAGCAATACAGAGAGCAGCTCAACGCGTTGAGACTAGAATACAAAGATGCCGAGCCAGTAAACTACTTCTACCAGCTCAGTGAAAAGCCGATCATCACTGTTGCTCAAGGACACTGGCCAAGTGAGGTGTTTGAGTTTTGTGGTGGCCACAATATTTTTGAAGACAGCGCCTCTCCCTATCCGCAAGTTGGTATTGAACAAGTTGTATTAAGAAAACCGCAAGTAATCTTCACTTCTCAGCACGCGATTGAGAATGGAACCATGTGGCAAACATGGGAAGATGAGATCCCAGCTGTCGCTCAAAATCAGATTTGGTCCCTCAATTCTGACTGGATTAATCGCCCGACAACGAGAACTTTGAAAGCGATCCAACAAGTGTGCGATTTCTTTGATAGAGCTAGGCAAAATCACTAACTATTTGCTGCGTTTTTTCGTACAATTCGCCACCGACCTGTCCCTACAATTTTAACTATAAGAGCACCAGTATCATGGACTCCATGCTGCTTTATATTATCGATTTATTTGGCACTGCCATCTTTGCCGTCTCAGGTGTATTTGTCGCTGGCCGTCTTAAGATGGATCCCTTTGGCGTAGCCGTTCTAGGCAGTGTTACTGCAATTGGTGGCGGTACAATTCGAGACATGGCTCTGGGCGCGACTCCCGTATTTTGGATCACCGATACCACCTACCTTTGGGTCATCATCACCACCTGTTTGCTGACTATGATTATTGTAAGGCGCCCAAAACGTCTGGCTTGGTGGATATTGCCGGTGTGTGATGCGATCGGCCTCGCGGTGTTTGTTGGTATTGGTGTAGAAAAAGCGCTTACCTATCAAGATTCAGCGCTAGTGGCCATCATCATGGGTGTCATCACCGGCTGCGGTGGCGGTATTATCCGTGACGTACTTGCCCGTGAAGTACCAATGATTCTAAGAAGTGAAGTCTACGCGACCGCTTGCATCATTGGCGGCGCTTTCCATACAATGGCGATCAGCATGGGACACGACTCAGAAACTGCATTTTTAGCTGGCGTGTTCTCAACACTATTGATTAGGCTTGGTGCCATTCGTTGGCATTTATCATTGCCAACCTTTGCTATCAAATAGGCCATCGTTACAAATTGAAAGGCTCCGTAAAGGAGCCTCTATCATCTACATTTTAGTGTGAACTAAGCAGCCTTCACGAAATGACCTGCTACGAAATACCAATCCCTTCCAATTTTCATCATTGATTTGTGTGCGTTTACTCGCACACGTTTAAGAGGCCTCTCTCGTACACAAATTGCAAAATATCTCCAAGTCAGTCGAACCAAGATAAATAAGTGGGGGGATTGAGGTTAGCCCCCCCCCCCTTTAATTAGGTTCATCGCGGATTAGC